>JALYLY010000020.1 GCA_030773975.1 Actinomycetota bacterium
CCCGCGCGACTCGCACTTGCGGCGCCTGGCTCGAGAACGATCAAGCTGCAAAACGATGGCGCCGAGCGAGTCGCCGTCGAGGTGACGCGGTGGACACTCGATCGGCAAACGGCGGCGAGGACGTGGGTCCAGATCGTGCCGGCACACCTATTGCTTCGCTCGGGCGAGAGCGCGATGTTGACACTCCGAGCAAGGCCGCCCCGACGCGCGGAGCCCGGCGACCATCAGGTCCTCGTTCTACTGACCGCGCACCCACTGCGCGGCGGTCGCGTCAACGTGCAGGTGCGCCTTGGGGTCCGCGTCAGGATGGTCGTGCCCGGGCGCATCGTGCGGCGCGTCACACTCGGCGGTCTTCGCGTCCACCGGCGGCGCGACGCACGGTTCATGTTCGTCTCTGTCGCGAACCGCGGCAACGTGACCGTCCAGCTCCGCGGCCGCGTCACTGCGCTGCTGCTCCGGCATGGCCAACCGCTGGCGCGACTAAGCCCCCACGCCCAACGCGCGCTCATCCCCGGAGAACGCGCCGTCCTAGCGCTGCGCTACAGCGGCCGCCTAGGCGGTCTCCTCACTGCGGTCGTGCGAATCCGGCTCGGTCCCGGTGTTCGCGCCGTCGAGCGCCGATACCGAATCCATCTTTAGCGAGGCGACGGTGAGAGAGTTCGGCGTGCGCTCACGATGCGGCGACCGGAAGTGGTTGCGGGAGGGACGCCAATCGCTCGAGATACGGACTCGCGCGCAGGCGTTCGAAGATCTCCCTCGCCTCGGCTGCGAGTCCCTCAACCTCGTCCATCTGACCGTCGCCCGCGAGCCACTCGGCGTGCTCGAGCAAGACAAGCGCCAGCTCGAAAGGCGTCTCGATCTCGCGGAAGATGCGGGCAGCCGCGAGGAAACCCGCGCTCGCGGTCTCGCTGTCGCGCCGCAGCACAGCTCGCCGGGCTGCGAAGCGTGCGCCGAGCGCTCGAACAGAAGGAGTCATCTGGCCCGGGGGAATCCGTTCGACCAGGCCGAGGAGCTCGTCCACCTTCTCCTCGTCCCCGATGGTCAATGCCGACTCGAGCGCCACCGCGAGCGCTTGCTTCACTGCCCCCTGCGACATGCCGCCGGCAACCTCGGCGCGCATCTCGACCACTCCCTCCGCTACGACAAGCGCCTCGCTCGCCCTCCCAGAACCAAGTAGGAGCTCCGCCTCGGTAATTCTGAAATAGGCAACCTGCTGGAGCTCACGCATGTCGACGCGGGGCCGGATCGCTTCCAGCCGCCGCTCGGCTTCCTCCAGGTGCCCCCGCCAGACGAGTGGACCGACGAGGAGAGATCTGTGCCAGGCGAGGATGCGCTCGTCCTCGATGTCCAGCTCGCGCTCCTCGGCAAACACCTCATCCCATTGGCCGAGCAAAAGCATGTTGCCGCGCACCCATCCCCGCAAGGATTCGTCTACTCCCCGGTCGCCGATCTTTCTGCCCAGCTCGAGCCCTCTGAGGGCCAGTTCAAGGCCCTCGCGGATTCGGTCGCGATCCGACACGATGGCGGCGAGATTGAGATATGCCCGCAAGGCCGGTCCGGAGAGCTGACCTTCGAGGGCGACCTCGAGTGCATGTCGCATGAGCAGCTCTGCCTCCTCATGTCTGCCCCTGGTCGCGAGGATGAGCGCCTTCGTATTCAGCCCGTGCGATAGCACCTCTGGTAGCAGGAGCGATTCCGCAACCTCGAGGGCGAGCTCGGTGCGCGCCATCGCGTCGTCGAGCCGACCGGCGAAGAAGAGTGGCCGTCCCAACGTAACGGCGAGCATGCCCAGATCGGCGTCGCGCTCCTCCCCCACAAGCACCCCGAACGCCTGCTCGAGGTCGGCGATCGCCCGCTCGATGTCACCCTCGTGTTGCCATGTATGCACGCCGAGTTGCGCTCGGACTCGCGCGGCTGGGTGCGTGAGGCCGACCTCCTCGAAGTCCGCGATTGCCTGCTCGAGGTGCGCTCGCGCTTCGTCCCTTCGCAGGGCCAGCGTCGCCATGCGCCCAGCCCGCTCGTGCAGCTCGGCGCGCTCGAGGCGGCTTTCAGCGAGCTCGAGCGCTTGCTCGAAGTACCGTCGAGCATTCTCGTTCGCCGCGACCGATTCCGCCCGTTCGCCGGCCTTGACAAGCGTTGTCCTCGCCTTGGCGCGAAGGACTCCTGCGTCGGACGCGTCGGGATCGAACTCGAGCGCCGTCCGATAGTGAGAGGCGACGATCTCGGCGAGGTCTTGCTCCCCCGCCAGGGACTCCTGCTCCAAGTACGTCGCGGCTGCGATGTGCCGCGCCTTGCGCTCGCTCCTCGGCAACGTGTCGTACGCGACCTGGCGCAGGAGGTCCTGGAGGAAGCTGAACTGGCCTCGTTCGGGAGAGCGCGGATCAGCCTGCAGCGAGAGGATCTCCTTGCGCGCGAGAGCAGTGAGGAGAGACTCGAGGGCTTGCTGCGGCAGGTGGGTGACGGAGGCGAGAGCAGCGCTCGTGAAGCTTTTGCCGAGAATGGACGCGTCCTGGAGCAGACGGCGCTCGTCCGCGTTGAGTCCGTCGAGTCGGGCGGCAATGAGTCCCTGCAGCGTCTCGGGCACCTCGAGGATGTCGATCTCCCCCGCCGGGCGATAGCCGTTGCCCTTCTGCTCGACGAGGCCGCGGTCGAGCAACATTCGGACGATCTCGACCGCGTACAGCGGCACGCCTTCGGCTCGGTGGAGCACCTGGCGGCGGATGTCCTCCGGAAGTCCGGGGGCGAAGCCGTCGAGCAGAGCCTCCATCGCTTCATCGGCAAGCGGCTCGAGCGCGAGCGTCGTCGCGCTTCGTAAGCCGGCCGCCCAATTGGCGTGGCGCTCGGCCAGCTCGGGTCGAGCAAGGGCGAGGACAAAGATCGGGTGATTTCGTGACCAGTCGAGCAAGTACTCCAAGAACTCGAGCAGGGCCACGTCGGCCCACTGCATGTCCTCGAAGACGAGCACGACGGGCCCAGACTCGGCGACCCGCTCGAGGAAAAGACGCCAGCCGGCAAAGAGATCCTGCGACGGCGCGCCGTCTCGATCCTCGAGCGCGAGCAGCTGCGCGAGCCTCGGCTCGATCCACTCGCGCTCGTCCGGATCGGCGACGTGTAGCTCGACCGCCGCACGCAATTTCGCGCGCGCAGAAATCGCCTCTTCGCCCTCTGCGATGCCCGCGCGCATCCGCACCATTTCGGCTAGCGCCCAGTACGACACGCCGTCCCCGTACGACGGGCAGCGACCCTGGTGCCAGCGAATCGTCCGGTCGATGCCATCGAGATACTTCTGGAGCTCCCAGGCCAGCCGCGACTTGCCGATCCCCGCGATGCCGATCACCGAAACGAGGTAGGCCTTGCGCTGATCGGCGCCTGCGTTGAAGAGTTCCTTCAACAAGCGAAGCTCTCGCTCTCGACCGACGAATGGTGGCTCGAGAATGTCGCGTTTTAGATCACCACGCCGGCCTGCGGTAATGTGGAGGGCCCGCCACAACGCGATCGGCTCGGCCCTTCCCTTTACTTCGTGGGTACCGGCATCGGAGTACGCGATCGCCCGCTCTGTCGCGCGGCGAGTAGCCTCGCCCACGAGGACCGATCCGGGCTCGGCGAGCGCCTGCACGCGCGACGCGGCGTTGACGAGATCGCCGGCGACCATTCCCTGCCCGGCGGCGCCGAGGTTTACTACTGCCTCGCCGGTGAGGATTGCTGCTCGCGCGGCGAGGTGGTCAACGCTCGCGTGCCGGCCGAACTCGCCCACGGCCTCGACGAGATCGAGGGCAGCCCGTACGGCGCGCTCGGCATCGTCCTCCTGTGCCACCGGAGTGCCCCACACCGCCATCACTGCGTCACCGATGAACTTCTCGACCTCACCGCCATAGCGAGCGATCACTCCCGAGGCGAGCTCGAAGTACCGAGAGAGCAACTCGCGCACGTCTTCGGCATCACGGTTTTCCGAGAGCGGGGTGAAGCCGACGAGGTCGGCGAAGAGAACGGAGACAAGCCGTCGCTCGACCGCTACCGCCGATCGCTCCGCGGACTTGGCGGGCGCGACGAGAGAGCTTCCGCACTCGCCGCAGAACCGCTCTCTAGGCTCGTTCGCGGCTCCACAGTCCGGGCACGAGATCCCGAGCGTGGCTCCGCACTCGGCGCAGAACTTCCTACCGGCTCGGTTGAGCGTGCCGCACGCCGCGCAGGTCGTGCCGTTGCTCTCTGCCACACGTAGAGGATAGGCCGATCAGGCCGAAACATGGTCGAATGCGCCGAACGGCAGGTCTCGCGGGCGCGCGCTGCGGCACGTATGCACTCGTCGCGCCTGATCGCGTCATGGTGGCGCAAAGGTCGGTTGTGAGTGGCTTACGATGTCCGCCTCGCGCGATTCGAGCACGACACTAAGAAGCCAGACTCGTACCGCCTCACCCACTGCTCCGAGGTCGGTGCGCAGGCTGTGATCGCCCGCGACCTGCGCCACCGTGCGCCGCTCCGTGGCCGGCGGAATCCCGAACGGATCTCGCATCCCTTGGACGACGAGCGTCGGGACCGTCACCGCATCGAGTTCGGGGAGACGGCTCTGCGCAGGCCTGGCGCCTGACCGGCGCGGCGGCTGCAGCGGGAACGCGAGGCAGAGCACTCCGATGGCGCCGATGGCCTCCGCAGTGCGGCACGCGACACGCGCGCCGGCGGACCGCCCGCCGACGAGGAGCGACAAACCGCGCAGCTCGCCTGCAAGCAGATGGTCGATCACCGCCGTCCACGCTCCATCAAGCTGACGCGCGGGTGCGGGAGCACGCCTACCTGCGACCCGGTACGGCTGCTCGACGAGCGCGACGCTCATTCCCACCGAGTGTGCGACGTGCGCCACCGCGACCAGGTCTTTCGCCTGCACCCCGCCGCCGGCGCCGTGACCGAGGACGAGCGCGGCCCGCGGCTCAGCTGCGCTGTCCAGGTGCGCGTTCGCCGTGCCGAACGGCGTGTCGATCTCCAGCGTCTTCACCGAGATGATGCTGCCATGTCGAATCAATCCGGGAGAAGCGGCACCGTGAATCCCCGCTCGCGGCCGAGTAGAACAGCGCGGGTCACTGCCGTCGATCCGAATCGCCGGCGCACTTCGTCGAGCGCGCTGTCGAGGGCGGTGCCGCTGAAGCGGTCGAGAGGCAGCACGAGCTGAAGGGCACTGTCGTCTTCGAGATTGGCCACGGCGACGCCTACGAGCGTCAGGCCTCGGCGTTCGATCTCCGGCATCGCACCCGACAGCAGCCAGCGAGCGGTGAGCAGAATCGTCTGCGTGTGCGCAATCGGCTGAGGCAATGTGTGCGACCGCGTCGCCTGTGAGAAGTCGCCGAAGCGCAATCGCAGCACAACCGTGCGGCCGACACGTCCGGCGATGCGCATCCGGCGGGTGACACGATCGACGAGCGAGACGAGGACGGCGTCGACGGCCTCGGGCGTCTTCCGGGACCGGCCGAGCGCGCACTGCGAACCAATCGAGCGCCGGCGGCGACCGACGACCACCGGCCGCGGATCACGGTTGTGCGCGAGCGCGTACAGATGCCGGCCCGCCGCCCGGCCGAGGATCGTCATGAGCACGGTCTCTGGTAGCCGGGCCACCTCGCCGACAGTCGAGATCCTCCGCTCGTGGAGCTTCCTTGCGGTCGCCGGGCCGACTCCCCAGAGACGCTCGACCGGCAACGGGTGGAGAAAGCTCAGCTCGCCGTCGGGAGGCACGACGAGCAGGCCGTCGGGCTTGGCGACGCCGCTCGCCACCTTGGCGAGGAACTTCGTCCGCGCGACGCCCACCGTGATCGGCAGGCCGACGCGTTCGCGCACCTCCCGTCGCAACCGCGCGGCGATCTCGCGAGGCGTGCCCGAGATCCGCTCAAGCCCGCGAACGTCGAGGAACGCCTCGTCGATCGATAGCCCTTCGACGAGCGGCGAGCTGTCCTCGAAGACTCGAAACGCCGCCTTGCTCGCCTCGGCGTAGGCCGACATCCGCGGCGGGACAACTACAGCGTTGGGGCACAGCCGCCGGGCCTGCCTGCCGCCCATCGCAGTACGCACCCCGAAGGCCTTGGCCTCGTAGCTCGCGGCCAGCACGACTCCGGCGCCGACGATGACGGGCCGGCCGCGCAGGCGTGGATCGTCTCGTTGCTCAACCGATGCGTAGAACGCGTCGAGGTCGGCGTGAAGGATCGTCGCGGCGCCCAACACGAACATATGTTTGCACGACGCGGCTGGATCTCGAAGGCCTAGCCGGGCGGCTTTCCGGCGAGCTTCAGCGCCGGCGGGTCGTTCGCGGCTCCTTGAGCGCGTCGAGTCCCCCGCGCAGGAACGTGATCACCGGGTCGATCGCCGCTGCAAGGTCGGCGGCGCTCTTCGACTTCTTCTTCGTGTCTCCGCCTCGCTCGGAGAGGGCGTTGAAGGCGGCGGTAAGGGAGGCGGCGACGACCTGTGGACGAACGTCGTTCGCAGGTGCATCGAGGTCTTTGGCGATCGCCGGCGCGATCAGCTCCTCGAGCTGGGCGATCCGGGCTCGCAGGTGGTTGCGCAGCGTCTCGTCGCTCTCGACGCAAAGACGCAGCTCCTCGTCGAGGTCGCTCTTCTCGGCTCCGTGCAGCGAGAGGATGAACTGACGCACCGTCTCGAGCGCGTCTTGGCCTTCTGGCCGCTCCGCGAGCGCCTGCGCGAGGGCCTCCTTCATGACCGGGAAGTCGCTGAAGAGGATGTCTTCCTTGCTGGGGAAGTAGGCGAAGATCGTTCGCGTCGAGACGTCGGCAGCCTCCGCGATGTCCGGCAGGGTCGTGGCGTGGTAGCCGCGCTCGGCGAAGAGCTCGTGCGCGGCGCGGGCGATCGTCTCGCGTGTCCGCTGCTTCTTGCGCTCGCGTAGACCGGGTTGCTGGTTCATCGGCGGCCAGTATACGGATAAAGCCTGCACTTCGCGAATATTTGCGCTACATGCAGACTTCCACTATTCTCTGCACCTAGTGCAAGTTTGCGAAGCATGAAAATTCCCGTCCGGATTGGAGCTCGCCGATGTTGAAATTGACTCGTTGGACGATCGCACATCGCCGGATCGTCGTCTTCTCCTGGATCGCCCTTGCCATCGGCGTCCTCGCTGCCTCCCAGGCGGTCGGCAAGCGGAACGCGAACAACTTCTCTCTTCCGAACACCGATTCGCAGCGCGCGATCGACCTGCTTCAGAGCCGCTTTCCTGCTCAGGCCGGCGACGCCGACCAGATCGTCTTCCGAACGCGCACCGGCAAGCTCACCGACCCCTCGACGCGCACCGTGATCGCGCCGGCGCTCGCGCGCATCGCCCGCCTCCCACACGTCGCCGGCATCGTCAGTCCCTATGCGGACGGCGCGAACGCCGTCTCGAAGGCGGGCACGATCGGCTTCGCCACGGTCGAGTTCGACCAGCGGGCCAACGAGCTGCCGAAGGCGGCGATCGACCGCGTGATCAACACGGCCGAAGCCTTGCGGTCGCCCACCCTCCAGGTCGAGCTCGGCGGCCAGGCGATCGAGCAGGCCCAGCAGACGAGCATCGGCTTCGCAACGGGGGTCGGTCTCCTGGCCGCCGTGGTCGTGCTGCTGCTCAGCTTCGGCTCGTTGCTCGCGATGGGCCTGCCGATCGTGACGGCGCTGTTCGGCCTTGGGGCCGGTCTGGGCGTGATCGGGCTCGGCAGCCACCTCGTCGACATGGTCGACTTCTCCTCCGAGCTGGCGCTGATGATCGGGCTCGGCGTCGGCATCGATTACGCGCTTTTCATCGTCACGCGCTATCGGGACGCCTACCGCGAGAACGGCGGCGATGTTCAGGGTGCGCTCGAGCTGGCGATGAACACAGCCGGCCGGGCGATCCTCTTCGCCGGCGCCACGGTCGTGATCGCGCTGCTCGGCATGTTCGCCCTCGGCGTCAGCTTCCTGTACGGCGTTGCGATCGCCGCTTCGCTCGGAGTGCTGCTCGTGCTCGCCGCCTCGCTCACGCTGCTCCCCGCCTTATTGATGTTCACCGGTAAGCGAGTCGGGCGCAGCCGTCGCCGCCGCTCGTCCCCCAGCGAGCCCCGCGCGGGCTTCTGGATCCGGTGGGTCGGGCTCATCCAGCGCCGCCCCGGGTGGGCAGCGCTCGCGTCGACGGCGCTGCTGCTCGCACTCGCCGCACCGGCACTCGGCCTGCGGCTCGGCGCGAGCGACGCCGGCAATGACCCCCCGAAACAGACCACACGCCAGGCGTACGACCTCCTCGCCGCGGGCTTCGGCAGCGGCTTCAACGGGCCGCTACAGCTTGCCGTCCGTCTGCCGGCTGGCGGTGACACGGCCGGCCTCGCGCGCTTCACGAGCACGCTCAGCGGCACCTCCGGGATCGCTTCCGTCGTCGCCCCGCGGCTCAACCCTTCCAACGACACCGCCGCGATCGCCGTGTACCCGACCACATCGCCGCAGAGTGCCCAGACGACGAGTCTCGTCAAGCGCCTCCGCAGCGAGGTCTTGCCGCCGCTCGCGAAAGCAACCGGGACGACGGTCTACGTCGGCGGCGCGACCGCGACTCAGGTCGACTTCGCGCGCGTTCTCTCCGGCAAGCTGCCGCTCTTCATCGGCCTCGTCGTGTTGCTCTCCGCGGTCCTCCTGCTCGTCGTCTTCCGTTCGCTGCTCATCCCGCTGCAGGCGGCGCTCATGAATCTGCTCTCGATCGCTGCAGCCCTTGGCGTCGTCCAGGCGATCTTCGAGCGCGGCTGGCTCGGGGGCCTCATCGGCGTCCAGCCCGGGCCCATTGATGCGTTCATTCCCGTGATGGTCTTTGCGATCGTGTTCGGGCTCTCGATGGACTACGAGGTCTTCCTCGTCTCCCGCATCCACGAGGAGTGGCAACATCGCCGCGACGCCAGCGCGGCCGTGCGCGAGGGGCTCGCCAACACGGGCCGGGTCATCACCGCCGCCGCCGCGGTCATGGTCGTCGTCTTCGCCTCCTTCGCGGCAGGCGACAACCGGGTGCTCAAGCTCTTCGGAATTGCGATGGCGACCGCGGTGTTCCTCGACGCGATCGTCATCCGCAGCATCCTGATGCCCGCGGTGCTCGAACTGTTCGGCAGCCGCACCTGGGCATTTCCGAAGTGGTTCGACCGTCGGCTCCCACGGCTCGCGATCGAGCCGGTGACACCGCCGGCACCCGCACTGGACGAGGCCGCGTGATGACTGACGCGCTGAACAGGGCGGGTTACCAGACTCGGCGCGAGCGCACGAGCTCGGTTGCGTACCCCGAGACGGAGATCGGCGACATCAGCAGCTGGTACGCGAGTACGTACAGAAGAAAGCCCGCGAGATTCCGCCGCACGCGCAGGTCGAGCGCCCGGAACACTGCGCGCTGGCGGAGGTACATCGTCAACGCAATCGTCAGGCTGATCGGGAGGACAGCCGCGGTCATCGGACCGACGATGAGGAAGTTGCCGCGCAGCGCGAGGACGAGGCCGACCGGCAGCGCAATCGTGTAGACGGTGTCCAGGTAAGGGAAGATGCAGTTCGCAGCCACGGCATGGACGTGCAGTCGTCGTCCTCGGAGCAGGCTCGGCCCGTGCTCACGGAGACCCTCGATCATCCCGCGTGCCCAGCGCCGCCGCTGGCGGACGAAATGCCGGAGCCGGACCGGTGCGTCCGTGAACGCGATCGCGGTCGGCTCGAAGATCGTGCGACCGCCGTTTCTGATCAGCGCCCACGTGAGGACGATGTCCTCACCGATCTTGTCGGGCCAGCCGCCCACGCGCCGCACGGCTTCGGTGCGATAGACGCTGAACGCACCCTGCGCCACGAGCGTGCCCTGGAAGAGGGCCTGCTGTCGCTTGACCGACGCGATCGCGAGAAAGTAATCCCACTCCTGCACACGGGCGAGCAGGTTCGCGCGGGAGTTGCGGACGAGCACCGAACCGGCGACGGCGACGGTGTCGGGAGGCGAGGAGAGCATTCGCCCGACGGCACGCTTCAGGGCGTACGGCATCAGCAGCGTGTCCGCGTCGATCGTCGCTACGACGCCCGTGCGAACGGTGAGGAGCGCCGCGTTCAACGCTTCCGACTTGCCAGCGTGCATCGTGGTCACGACCCGAACTCGGGCGTCGTCGGCCGCGACGGCGGCGGCTATCTCCGTAGTAGCGTCGGTCGACCCGTCGTCGGCGACCACGACCTCGAGCCGACCGGGGTAGTCCTGCCGAAGCGCGTACTCCAGCGTCTCTCGAATGCCGGCTTCCTCGTTGTACGCCGCGACGAGCAGCGTGACGTCGGGATAGTCCTGTGCGAAGTCGATCGGTCGAGGGCGGTCGAAGAGGAGCGACGTGACGAGCTGCACGTTGAGGTAGCCCGGGAGGATCGCGATTCCGGCGATCACGGCCACGGCCACCGGGAGCGTGACCACCTGGGCGAGTTCGTGGATCCAGCCGAGGGCGATCCAGGTCGAGAGACCGGCCCAGAGGAGCCCGGCGACGACCGTGAAGGCGAAGCGGGTGCGGACCCGCAGGTAGAAGCGAAAGCGGCCGAGCTTCCAGGGTGGCGCAAGCGTCGGCGGCAGCGCAAGCTGGACCGTTGGAACGGTCGGTTCCGCAAGGAGTGTGTCTTGCCGCAGTTCCATTGTTCGCTCGCACGCCGAAGCGCGCAGGCCCCAGATGCCTGGTCGCACCGTAGGCGAGGGCCGACGCAGCGCCTCCCCCGCCTGAGGGTTTCGCGCGGTGTTGGAAACGCGACCGGCCGACCGGCAAATGTAGATTGGCTGCTCCGATGGCGGTCTTTCGCTACCTGGTCGGCGATGTCGACGCCGCGATCGCCTTCTACACCGGAAATCTCGGCTTCACGCTCGAACAGCAGATGGGCCCAGCCTTCGCGATCGTCTCTCGCGACGATCTCTCGCTCTGGCTCAGCGGGCCGCAGAGCTCGGCCGCACGGCCGATGCCCGATGGACGCCAACCACAGCCCGGCGGCTGGAATCGCTTCGTCGTCGAGGTCGACGACCTCGAGAGCAAGGTCGCGGAGCTGAAGGAGGCCGGCCTGAGCTTCCGCAACGAGATCGTGAGCGGTCCCGGCGGGAAGCAGATCGTCCTCGAGGACGGCGACGGCAACCCCGTCGAGCTCTTCGAAGCTCGCTAGTAAACGTCCTCAGCCAAGGGCCCCAGCCCAAGAGGCCGAGCACACGCGGCACCGCAGGGGTCGAACGAACAGGAGTACCTCCCCCTGACGCTTCCCCGCCGCAGTTGCTCGGCCCCACTTCTTGATATAGGCGAGATCCGCCGGCAGCGCCACTCGCTACCCGATCGCGGACCTGACCTTTTCGATCGCACCGCTCTCCGCGGGCTCGCCGCCCCCGGCGGCGTTCGCGACGGACTGGGCCACCTCGACGACGAACTGCCGGTAAGGCTCCAGTTCCTCCGGTGCCTTCGATTCGAGCGTGGTCTTCGCCGACCGCAACGCCTCGAGGGTCTCGTGCTCGACCTTGTCCGGCGATGAGGTGAGGCCGAAACCCGCGCCTCGTACGTCCGCGAGCTCCCGTATGAGCTCACTCGTGCTGCTTTGCTTCGCGCCGACGACGTGCTTGCTCAACGCGCCCGCCTCCTTGAACGTGTCGAAGAAGCTCCTGTCGCTCAAAGACACGAGCAGCCCGGCGCCGACGACGCCCTTCTGCAGTGATTCCCATTCCTGGTCGGTGAAGTCCGATTTCCCGGCCATCACTCCTCCTTGTCGTGGGTTGGGACTCTGGCGTTCTCGACCTTAGACGCTGTGCGCCGTCAGCCGACGACGTCCTCGCCAGCGACGAGCACGCGCACGATCTCGAGGTTGTCGTCCAGCACGACGACATCTGCCCTCGCCCCCGGGTGCAGCGTTCCGAGCTCAGGATGGCCGGCAATGCGCGCCGGAACCTCAGTCGCTGCAGCAAGAGCGGCGTCGACCGGTGCTCCGAGCGCGACCAGATTTCGCACCGCCTCGATCATCGGGACGGTGCTGCCGGCCAGAACACGGTCCGCCCGGCGCGCGACACCGTTCTCGACGTCGAAGTCGACGCCGGCCAGTGTGTAACTGCCGTCTCCCGCGCCCGCTGCCGCAATCGCATCGGTCACGAGCGCAACACGTCCTGAGGCGACCTGCCAGATCAGACGCGCGGTGTCGTCCGCCAGATGCACTCCGTCGAGGATCACCTGCACGACGACATCGGGGGAAAACAGCGCGGCGCCGGCAAGCCCAGGCTCTCGCGCGGCGAACGGACGCATTGCGTTGAAGATGTGGGTCACCGTCTTCGCTCCCCGCGCGAAGGCCTCCCGCGCTTCTGCGGCGGTGGCGTTCGAATGACCGCACGAGACGGTCACGCGTCGCTCACGCAGCAAATCCATCAGCTCGTAGGCACCCTCAAGCTCGGGCGCGAGCGTCACGTGGCTCACCGGGCCGGCGTCGAGGAGGCGTCCCAGCAGCTTGCAATCCGGGTCGCGCCTCGACTCCGCCGGATGCGTCCCGAGCCGCTCCGGGGCAATGAAAGGACCTTCGAGATGCGCACCGATGATGTGCGGGTCAGAACGATTCTGTGGAACCTCGTGCAGTGCCGCCGTCAGGTGGTCCTCCGGAGAGGTGATGAACGTCGGCTGATACGCGGTCACGCCGCACTCGAGCAATGCCTGCCCTGCCTTCCGATAACCCTCAGCGTCGGCCGAGAAGAAATCGACGCCCGCGAACCCGTTGACCTGCAAGTCGACGAAGCCCGGAGCGGCGATCCCGGTTCCGTTCGCCGAGTTCAGCCCGACGCTCGCGACCTGGCCGCCGGCAATCTCGACGTCGCCGGGAACGAGCTTGCCCTCGACGAGCGCTGCCCCGACACCCAGGCGCATGACTACCCCGCGACCTCGGCGGGGACAGGCACGTCCACCGTCGGGATCGCGACCCCGGTCTCCAGGTCGAAGAAGTGGAGGAGTCGCGGGTCGATCGCCACCTCGACCGCTTCGTCCGGCGCGAGGAGGAGGTGCCGGTCGAAGCGGCCGAGGAGCGTCACCGCACGCTCGAGGTCGTCTACACCCAGGGAGGGGCCTGGGGGCTGGGCGGCGGTGTCGACGAGATCGGAGCGCTCGAGCGGCGTCGCCGCGATCTCGATGTGGACGAGCTGTTCCGAACCGAGGGACTCGACGAGCAGGATGCGACCGCGCAGGCGGGCACCGTCCCAACCGGACGCCTCGCGCACATCCTCGGGACGGATGCCGACCGCAACACGTCGGCCCGCGTAATTCGCAAGCGACGGCCGCTCGGCGGCGAGGTCGGCAGGGAGGTCCACCTCGACTTCGCCGACTTTGCAGACGAGCCTGCCGTTGTCGCGCTCGACGACCGCTTCGAACAGGTTCATGGGCGGCGACCCGACGAAGCTTGCGACGAACAGATTCGCGGGGGCGTCGTACAGGCGCTGCGGCGTGTCGACTTGCTGCAGCTCGCCGTCGCGCATCACGGCAACGCGATGGCCCATCGTCATCGCCTCGACCTGATCGTGCGTGACATACTCGGTCGTCACCTTGAGCGCCTGCTGGATGCGCGCGATCTCCGCACGCATCTGAACGCGCAGCTTCGCGTCGAGGTTCGAGAGCGGCTCGTCCATCAGGAACGCTTTTGGCTCGCGCACGATCGCGCGTCCCATTGCGACGCGCTGCCGTTCCCCCCCGGAAAGTTGCGCGGGGCGGCGCTGCAGCATTGCACATCCCCGGGCTCGTCGCCGATGCGCCTGACGGCAGCGACAGCGAGGTCTTGTCCGAGTTGCCGTGGACGTAGAACGTCTCGTTTCCGGCGACCGCACGCGCGCCGCCGCTCAGGGCCCATCCGGCGCGGCGCCCATCGCCATTGCAATCGTGCCGCCGACGAGACCGAGAACGACGACCGCTCTCACGCGTCGGAGAAAGGATTCGCCACAGAACCGTTTCGGCCCACTCCTCGCGGCAGGTCGGGTTCTTGACGCTCGTCGTCTTCGTCGCGGCCTACGCCCTCGCCTCGCGCATCGACTTCGAGATCGGCACAGGCTCGGCCCCTCCGACGCAACTGGTGCTCGTGCCGATGCTCGCGCTGCTGCCCGTGCAGTACGTGCCCCTGTGCGTCGCGACAGGCTTGCTCCTGGGGGGACTGCCGGAATACGCGCGAGGCCGGGTCCCCGTCGACCGCAGCCTCCTACGCCTCGTGAACTCCTGGCATGCGGTCGGCCCCGCGCTCGTCCTCGTCGCGGCCGGCCAGCCCGCGCCGACGACGAGGAATCTTCCCATCTACGGGCTGGCTCTGTTCGCCCAGTTCGCGTTCGACTTCGGGAGCACGGCTCTGCGCGACCGCCTCGGTCTAGGTGTCTCACCCTGGAGCCTCCTGCGCTTCATGGTGTGGATCTGGGCCGTCGACGCGGCCCTGACGCCGATCTCCGTTCTCGCCGCGCTCGGATCCGGCGCTCACCCCTCACTTGTCGTCGTGTCTTTGCCGCTGCTCGCACTGTTCGCGTACTTCGCGCGCGAGCGCCAGGTTCGGATCGATCACGCACTGGAGCTCGGCCATGCCTACCGAGGCACCGCCATGCTTCTCGGAGACGTCGTCGAGGCGGATGATGCCTACACCGGTAGCCACAGCCGCGACGTGGTCACGCTCGTGCTCGACGTCGCGGACAAACTCGGGCTCGACGTGCATGAGCGGAAAGACGCCGAGTTCGCAGCTCTCCTGCACGACATCGGCAAGATCAAGGTTCCCGGCGAGATCATCAACAAGCCGGGCAAGCTGACGGACTGCGACGCCTTCAGCGCAATGACCACCGATCGGTCATACCGCAAAGCTCGACCCGTGGAAGAAGCCGTCGCCGAGCTCCGGCGCTGCTCCGGCACTGACTTCGATCCGGCCGTCGTCGAAGCGCTTGCCGCCGCCGTTTCGACCGTCCCCTGAGCTTCAGGTAGCGAGAAGGTGACGCTCGAGCCACTCGGCCGCGAGGCCGTACGCCTTCAGCTCGTTCGCGCGCTTCGTGAAGCCGTGGCCTTCGTCGTCGAAGACGACGTACTCGACGTCGCGTCCGAGTGACTTCAGTTTGTCCACCAGCTGGTCCGACTCGCCCTTGACGACACGCGGATCCGTTGCGCCCTGGATCACGAGCAGCGGCGTCTGCACGTTGTCGACGTAGGTGATCGGCGAACGCTCCATCAGGAAACCTGCTTCCGTTTCCGGATCGCCGACGAAGCGCGCAATGAACCGCTTCCACGTCGGCGGCACCGCCTTGGCGAACGTGACGAGATTCGAAGGGCCAAAGATGTCCACCGCCGCCGCCCAGTACTTCGGCAGCCGCGTCACGCACGTCAGCACGGCGAAGCCGCCGTACGAGCCGCCATACACGCCGATCCGCTCCGGCTCCACCCAGTCCTGGTCGCGAAGCCATTTCACCGCGTGCTCCCAGTCCTGCATGTCGCCCCCGCCCCAGTCACGCTGCACGAGCCGCTGGTACGACTTGCCGTAGCCCGTCGAGCCGCGGATGTTCGTCGCGAGCACCCCGATGCCGCGTGAGAGCAGGTACTGGTACAGCGGCTGGTAGACCGGCCGCTCCTGCGCCTCGGGGCCACCGTGGATCGATAGAACGACCGGCACCTTTCCGTCGACGTTGGGCCTGTACAGCCAGGCGGGAATGTCGCGGCCGTCGAAGCTCGGATAGCTCACGAGCTCCGCGTCGACGAGATCGTTCTCCAGCAGGCCGCCGAGCCGGCTGTCGGTCACAGCCCGAGCCTTCCCCCGCGCGGTCTCGACGACCCAGGCCTCGGGCGGGCGCCGCGGGCCGGCGGCGATCAGCGCTGCGTGCGAGCCGTTGGGCGACAGGGCAAGCGGCGGCTCGGCCCCGGTCAGATGGGGACGGGCACCGGCGGGAAGAGCGGGCTCGGGGAGATCCTGTCCAGTCTCGAGGTCTCGCAGCCGCAGCCTGTCGTAGCCCTGGTCGTTGACGAGCCAGCCGAGCACGCGGCCGTCGGCCGACATGGTGACGTCGTCGACGTCCTGCGTCGGGTCCTCGACCCAGTCGTGGCTATCCGAGGCAAGGTCGTAGAACGCGAGCCCGCGGAACTCGCTGCCGGCGTCCGTGACGAGGTAGAAGCCCGAGCCGTCCGACGCCCATGGCCCCGGGAAGAAGATCGCGTCGTCGTCGTGCGGCGTGAGCTCGCGCGTCTCTCCGGAGTCGAGATCGACGAGATGGATCGATACATCGCTGTTGTTCCGGAAGTCGAGCGCCAGGAGCTTCGACCCGTCGGGAGAAAAGCGCCCCGGAAAGGAGAACTTGCCTTCGCCGAAGACGGGACGGGTCTCGCCCGTCTCGGCGTCGCGCACCCAGACCTCCATGTCGGTCGGCTTGCGCGCGTTGGCGGCGTACGCGAACTTCGTCCCGTCCGGCGACCACGCGGTGCTGCCGACGTAGTGCTGGACCTCAGGCTCGTCCGTGAGCTTCTCTGGCCAACCGCGGTCGGAGTCGAGGAGGTAAAGCTGATGGAACTCATCGCCGTCGTGATCGGCGCAGAGGACGATCCGGCCATCGGTCGGTGAGACGCCGACACCGCGCACGGTCTCGTCGGTGAACGCGGTCAGCTGGTCCGGCCAGCCACCCTCGACGGGAACGCGCCAGAGATTGAACTGCCCGGAGATGTTGCCGGCGAAGAGGAGGTGCGTGCCGTCGGCCGTAAAATCGAGCGCCGAAGAGAAACGGCGGACGGCGAAGAACTGCTCCATGAGCGGGAGGTTCCGCGTCTTGGTGACGGCCACGGCGCGCAGATTACAGTTCTGCGCCATGGAGAGGTCATTGCCCTGGGCCTGGTACGCCGATCCGGAAGTTCTGCGGCGTGAGGGCGAGCGAATCTTCGCGCGCGCCTGGCAATACGTGGGCCACACGGGCCAGATCGCGGAGACCGGCTTCTTCGCGTCCACCGCCGGCCAGATCCCTGTTGTAGTTACACGCGCGCGTGACGGCGAGCTCCGAGCCTTTCTCAACGTCTGCCGCCACCGTGGGCACATCGTGGCGAGTGGATCCGGGACGCGCGAGACGTTGCAATGCCCCTACCACGCGTGGACCTACGCGCTCGACGGAAAGCTGCGCGCGGCGCCACGCTCGGATCGCGAGTCTGGGTTCGACACCGACGAGCTCGGGCTCAGGCAGATCCAGGTCGACACGTTCGGCCCGTTCGTGTTCGTGAATCCCAAGCCCAACGCGGCCACGCTGGCCGACGCACTCGGCGAAGTGCCGGCACAGCTCGCCGAGATCCTCGACGTCGACTCGCTCGAGTTCCGCTTCCGCAGCGAGTTCGAGCTCGAGGCGAACTGGAAGATCTCGTGCGAGAACTTCCTCGAGTGCTACCACTGCGC
>JALYLY010000021.1 GCA_030773975.1 Actinomycetota bacterium
GATCTCGGCCGCGCGACGGCACTCCGGCTCCGTTGGCACGAGCGCGAGCCGCCAGTAGCCCTCGCCGGTGGGCCCGAAGAACGTTCCCGGCGAGACGACCAGTCCATGCTCGAGCAGACGGCCGGCGAACGTCTCCGACGACTCGGCGGCGGGCACTTCGAGCCACAAGTACATCGTCGCGTCGCTTCCTGCTACGCGTATTCCTTTGCGCGCGAGTGTCGGGAGCAGCGCCTCCCGCTTGCGGCGGTAGGTCGCGCGCGTGCGTTCGACGTGCTCCTCGTCGTTCCAGGCGACGACCGAGGCACGTTGCACGAACTCCTGCGGCGCCGTGCCGACCGACGGCCTGAACTGCTTGAGCGCGGCGATGAGCTCCGGCTCCGCGGCGACGAATCCGGAGCGATAGCCGGTCATGGACGACCGCTTGCTGAGTGTGTTGAAGACCGCGACGTTCCCGCGGTCGCGCACTTCGAGTGCTGAATGCGGCGGCTCGTCGAACCAGAGCTCTGTGTACGCCTCGTCCGAGGCGAGCAAGAACCCGTGCTCTGCCGAGAGGCCGGCCAGCCGTTCGAGGAAGTCGAGCGGGGCGACGGCTCCGGTCGGATTGTTCGGATAGTTGATCCACACGATTGCCGCTCGCTGCCACGCCGCCGGGTCGACCGCGTCGAGATCGGGGAGGAAACCGTTCTGCTCGAGCAGGGGCAGCTGCAGCACGTCCGCGCCCGCGAAGACGGCGCCACGGTCGGGCACCGGATAGCCGGGCTCCGTCGTCACGACCAAGCGCCTGCCGCCGTCGCGATCGATCAGGATCTGCGCGAGCAGGAAGATCGCTTCCTTCGAACCGTACGTCGGGATGATCTCGGTGTCTGGGTCGAGCTCCACCCGGAAGCGTCGCGCGCACCAGGCGGCGACTGCTCCTCGCAGCTCGGGCAGTCCCTCGGCGAGTGGGTAGGTCGAGATCTCAGTGAGGCTGTCCGCGACAGCCTGCCTGATCATCGGATCTGTCGGCTCGCGGGGATCGCCCTTGCCGAAGTCGATCAGTTCGACGCCCTCTGCCGCAAGCCGCCGCTTCGCCTCTTCGAGCTTCACGAAGGGATACGTCCCAGTCGCCGTGAGGGCGGGGGAGAGGGAAAGCGGCGCCATGGTGGGATTCTGCCGAGTTGCCATAATCCAGCCGTGACCCAACGCCAGCCGGACCCCGCGCTCGAGCGCGGGTTCATCGTCGCGGTGCTGGCTCAGGGAGTCGATTCCGAGGGGGAGCTGGCCGAGCTCCGTGAGCTGGCGGACACAGCGCTCGTCGAGCCGATCGGAGAGCTAGTCCAGCACCGTCCGCGCCCGGAGCGGCGTACCTATGTCGGTAAGGGGAAACTCGAGGAGCTCAAGCGCTCCTACAAGGAATCCGGCGCCGAGGTCCTCCTGGTGGACGACGAGCTCGACCCGGCCCAGCAGCGCACGCTCGAGGACTCCCTCCAGGCACGTGTCGTCGACCGGACGCAGCTGATCCTCGACATCTTCGCCCAGCATGCGAGAAGCGCCGAGGGAAAGCTCCAGGTCGAGCTCGCGCAGCTCGAGTACAACCTGCCTCGAATGCGAGGGATGTGGCAGCACCTCGAGCGTCTCGGCGGCGGCATGGGCTCCCTCGGAGCGGGCGTCGGGACGCGAGGGCCCGGCGAATCGCAGCTCGAGACCGACCGGCGTATCGCGCGCCGCCGGATCACGCTGCTGCGCCGGCGCCTGAAGGACCTGAGCAAGCAGCGCGACGTTCGTCGCAAGGAACGTCAGCGCTCGGAGGCGCCGACTGTCGCCCTGGCCGGGTACACCAACGTCGGCAAGTCGACGTTGCTGAACGCCTTGACCGAGGCGGACGTCGCCGTCAACGACCGTCTGTTCGAGACGCTGGACCCGACGACGCGCTCGTTCGAGCACGAAGGGCGGCGCTATCTCGTAACGGACACGGTCGGCTTCATCCGGCGCCTGCCGACGCAACTCGTCCAGGGATTCGCGGCGACGCTGGAGGAGACGCTCGTCGCGGACCTCATCCTTCTCGTGGTCGACGCTTCCGCTTCGGACGACCGACTCGACGAGCAAGAAGCGGCCGTCAGGGCCGTGCTGCACGACATCGGCGCCGACGATCTGCCACTCGAGATGGTCGTGAACAAGATCGACGCGGTCGACGCTCTGCGCCGCCGCAGGCTCGCGAATCGCTTCCCCGACGCTGTGCAGATCTCCGCCTTGACTGGCAAAGGGCTCGACAAGTTGCGTGCGCGGATCGCAGAACGCTTCGCAGATCGTTTCGAAGCTGTCCATCTCTTCATTCCATATGAGGACGGTGGCAAGCTCGCCGAGCTCTACGCATTGGGCGCGCCGATCGACGAGCGTGAGGACCAGGAAGCCGGCGTCCACATTCGTGCGCGCCTGCCACACCGCGAGGTGCGCCGCTTTGCGCGCTACCTCGTAGCCGAGGCGCGCGTGGAGCCCGTGCGGCGCGCGCGTTGATCGAGCTGCCGATCCAGCGGCTCCGGGATGACGCGATCGTTCCCGAGCGCGCCTACGCGGGGGATGCCGGGCTGGACCTCTCGGCCTGCGAGCGCGTCGAGCTCGCGCCGGGCGAGCGGGCCCTTGTCGGCACCGGACTTGCCGTTGCGATCCCGGAGGGTTACGCGGGCTTCGTTCAACCCCGCTCGGGGCTCGCAGCCCGCCACGGCCTCACGGTGGTGAACTCGCCGGGGCTCGTCGATTCCGGCTACCGCGGCGAGCTTCGAGTCGTGTTGCTCAACACCGATGCGAAGCAACCGTTCCTCGTCGAGCCGGGGATGCGAATCGCGCAGCTCGTCGTTCTGCCGATCCCAGAGCTGGAGCTCGTCGAGGTGGAGGAGCTTCCCGCGAGCGAGCGCGGCGTGCGCGGGTTCGGATCGTCTGCGACGTGAGGAATGCGGAGCCACGTATCCGTGTCTCGGCGTTCCTGAGCTGGAACGGGCGCGTGCTCCTCTGCCGGCACGAGAAGCCCGGCAAGGAGTACTGGCTCCTGCCCGGCGGTGGCGTCAACGGCGGCGAGAGCCTCGTCGACGCGCTGCACCGCGAGCTCGCAGAGGAGATCGGCATCGACGATCAGCTCCCGGTCGAAGGTCCGGTCGCGATCGTCGATTCGATCGCCCCGCAGAGCAGCTTCGCGCCCAAGCACGTGGTGCACATCATCTTCGCCGGCGATCTCGGTGGGCGATCACTCGAAGCCGTCACATCGCAGGACGCCGCGGTTCGCGGACACAGCCTGTTCGAGCTCGGTGATCTCGACAGCGTCGTGCTGCACCCGCCGATCCAGCGCTTCCTCAGCCGCTGGCAACCCGGCGACCCCGCTGTCTATCTCGGCGCCCTGTGGGCTCCTTGATCCACTTTCGGCGCAGTCCCGTCGCACTCTCGTAGGACTTTGGACGCTAGGCTCGCCGTGAGGGTGGCGGGATCTATCCCCACCCATTGGGTGGGGGTGCGACGTTCAGCGGCGACGGCCGCCTCGGGTTTCGGCTCGCCGAGCCGAGACTGCATGGGCTTCGGCTTCGAGCTGGTCGGCCAGCGGCTCCAGCTCAGGCGGCTCGCCGTGGCGGTGCGCGAGCGCCTGCGCGAGCAGCCAGTCGGCGAGCCAGGGATTCCGTGGCAGGAGCGGGCCGTGGAGGTACGTCCCGAGGGCACGTCCGACCCGGCAGCCCTCCCAACCGCTCTCGCCGTCATTGCCGAACCCGGCCACGACGCGGCCGAGCGGCTGCGCGCCCGGATCCAGGCGAGTGCGTCCCGCGTGGTTCTCGAAGCCCGCCAGTGTCCGCCGCAGGCCGGGCTCGAGCTCGCACTCCAGTAGGACGTCGCCGATCATGCGCGTGTCGCCGGCGACGGTTTCGAACGGGAATAGGCCGATCCCCGGAAGGTCGGCGCCGTGGAGGTCGCGATAGGAGCGTCCGAAGAGCTGGTAGCCCCCGCAAACCGCGAGCAACGCCGCACCCGCCGAGACCGACTCGCGGACACCGTCGGCCTTTGCAACCAGGTCCTGTGCGACGAGTGCCTGCTCGCGGTCCTGGCCGCCGCCGACGTAGAGGAGATCGTGGTCGCCCGGCTCCAGCGGGTCGCCGACAGAAATCTCTCGCACCTCGAGCTCGTGGCCTCGCCAGGCTGCGCGCCGGGACAGCACTGCGATGTTCCCGCGGTCCGCGTAGATGTTCAGGTAATCCGGGTAGAGGTGCCCGACGACGATCTTCACGCCGCTCGCTCCCAATACGGCCGGACGAAGCCCCGTTGGCTAACGATCTGCCGCAAGGCGAGCATCGCCGTGTAGGTGGGGAGGACCACGAGCTCGCCGCCGGGAGGCGTGAGCTCGAGGCCGCGATCGAGTGCGGATTCGAGCGACGGCACGACGTCGATCGCGCCCGTCTCCAGGCCCCCGTACTTGAAACGCAGGGCGAGCTCCGCGGCGCGGTCCCCGGTCGCCACGAGCCGCGTGAGATCGCCGATGAGCGGCTCGAAGTCCACGTCCCAGATCCACGAGACGTCGCGGCCGTCCGCGATCGCGTCGTTCAGCGCGATCACCGCGACGGACGGCGCCCCGCCGTCGACGATCGTCCGCACCGCCTCGTTGGCGCCCGCGGGGTTCTTGATCAACAGCATGAGTAGCCCACGGTCGCCGACGCTGATGCGCTCGAAGCGGCCGAATGCTGCGTTGAACGACTCGAGGCCCGAGACGACCTCGTCGAGTGTCGCGCCCAGGCTCAGCGCGAGCGAAGCAGCAGCGAGCGCGTTGTACACGTTGTAGAGCCCGGGCACGCGCAGCCGGACCTTCGACGTACCCGACGGCGTCACGAGCCTGAAGGAGACCGACGTGAGCCCGTCCACCTCGATCTCCCGCGCGACGACATTCAGCGGGGGGCGGCTGTGGCCGCAGGCCGGACAACGGTAGTCGCCGAGATGGCCAACGTACGCCGCGTCGTACTCGTACGGAGCTCCGCAGCGAACGCAGTACTTCGAGTCCGCGGCGTGCTGCAGAGACGGCCGCGCGACCGAGAGATCGTCGACGCCGAAGACCACCGCGCCCGGTCGCTCTCGCGCGAGCTCCCCGACCTGCGGATCGTCCCCGTTGACCGCCAGCGCAGCATCGCCGGGCAGCGCGCGCACCGCCGAGCGCCACCGCTCCGCAACGTGCTCCAGCTCGCCGTAGCGATCGAGCTGGTCACGGAAGAGGTTGCCGAGGCAGACGGCCTTCGGTTTGACACGCACGAGGATTTCGGGCAAAGCCGCCTCGTCGACCTCGAACAGGCCCAGCTCGGCCGCACGCGCGTCGAGCAGTGTCGAGGCCACGCCTGAGACGAGGTTCGCCCCGGAGCTGTTGTGCGCGAGTCGGAGGCGCTCGCGGAGGATGCTCGCCGCCATCGCCGCGGTCGTCGTCTTGCCGTTCGTCGCCGAGATTACCGCCGATCCGAGCGGCAGCCTCGCGGCCAGGCGATCGATGGCGCCGGGATCGAGCTTCCAGAGAACTTTTCCGGGCACCGTCGTGCCGCCGCCGACGCGTGCCAGACGGGATAACCGGCCAGCCGCCCGCGCGAAGGCGATCTCGGCGG
This sequence comes from Actinomycetota bacterium, assembly GCA_030773975.1. GTDB lineage: Bacteria > Actinomycetota > Thermoleophilia > Gaiellales > Gaiellaceae > 3-1-20CM-4-69-9. Next base: position 5,592 of record JALYLY010000021.1, read on the forward strand.
ACAGCGGAATCGAAATGCGCAAAACACGGAGGAGGCTATCGAGCGGCGCTGATCCCCCGGACGGGTGAACTTCCGGCGTGGCTACCGCGAAAGGGTGAGGTACGTCACCCGGTTGCTACCTACGGTGCGGTTCGTCAACTGCGGCAAAGGAGAAGGATGCGGAGCGGAAGTCATCGGCGGGATGTGCGTGCGAGCGCACTCTGGGGTAGCGGCAAGCGCGGGACCGGATCGCGCTCGAACGCGCTCTGGGGTAATGGAAAGCGGCGCACGGCACTTCTCGCGACGCTGGTTCTGACTCTTGTGGTGCCCCTGGGCGCGTCAGCCGTCCCGGGCCCGAAGGACGTTCAGGCGTTCGTTGCGCCGGACATCCTCACGTCGGCTCAGAGCCGCCCGGGCGACACGTTCGCCGTGATCGTCCAGGGCGCTGGTGGAAACCAGGCGGCCCACACCGTGGCTGACGTCCTCGGCCTCTCCGTGAAGACCGCTCGAACCTTTAGCTCGATCGACGGCGTGGCCGTGCAGCTGACGGGCGCGCAGATCCTGGCGCTGTCCGCCGACAAGCACGTCACGGCGATTACCGCCGATTCGCGCGTGCAGCTCTCGGCCGCAGCCACGCCGAAGTGGCCTTTCGTCACAGGCGTGAACAGGTACTGGGCGAGCTCCTTCAGCCCGGCAGCTCCTGCCGCGACGATCGCGATCGTGGATTCGGGCATCGACGCGTCGCGGCCCGAGTTTTCCGGGCGCCTCGTCGCCAACGTCAACCTCAGCTCCCTCGCCGGCAACTCCTCGGGCGACGGGCGCGGTCACGGCACATTCGTGGCCGGCATCGCCGCGAGCGGTCTCGCCGGCAAGAGCGGCGCGGCTCAACGAGCGAAGATCGTCTCCCTCGACGTCATGGACGACAAGGGCATGGCGAGGACGAGTGACGTCATCGCCGCCGCCGACTGGATTCTCGCCAACAAGGGGAAGTACGGAATCCGCGTCGCGAACTTCTCGCTCCACTCATCCGCCGCCAACAGTTTCATGTACGACCCGCTCGACAAGGCGGTCGAGAAGCTCTGGTTCAACAACGTCGTGGTCGTGGCGGCCGCCGGCAACTACGGCAAGCCCGACGGGCCGAGCGGCGTTCCCTTCGCACCTGGCAGCGACCCGTTCGTGATTACCGTCGGTGCGAGCGACACAGGGAAATCCGTGTTGAGGTACGACGACGTCGCGGCGCCCTGGTCGGCCTACGGCTACACGCTTGACGGCTTCGCCAAGCCGGACCTCGTCGCCCCCGGCCGTTACATCGTCGGCCCGGTTCCTACGACGGCGACGCTCTACTCAGAGCGCCCCGACCACGTCGTCGAGCCCGGGTATATGGAGCTTTCGGGGACGTCCTTCTCGGCGCCGATCGTGAGTGGCATCGCCGCGCTCATCCTCGGCCGCCACCCGGATTACACGCCCGATCAGGTGAAGGGCGCCCTGATGCTCGGCACGAAGCCGATGCCGCGGGCCACCTACCTATCCGTCGGCCTGGGCGAGGTCTACGCACGGCGTTCGGTCGAGATCTGGAATCCCCCAAACCCGAACAGGACACTCAACGCCTTCGTCGTCGCCGACCCGATCAGCGGCGGGCGTGTCTTCGACGCAGCCAGCTGGGCGGACAGGGCCTCGAGTGACGCTTCATGGGCCGATGCGTCCTGGGCCGACGCCTCGTGGGCAACAGCCTCCTGGTCGGCCGCGAGCTGGGCGGACGCCTCGTGGAGCGACGCCAGCTGGGCTTCGGCCTCCTGGGCCGACACGGCCACGGCCGCCGCCTCCTGGGCCGATCTGAGCCTCGCCAGTGCCTCGTGGGCCGACAACGCAGCCGACGAGCCGGCGGCTCCCGACGCCGGGGTCATCGACGAGACCGAGCTCGCAGCCATCCTCGCCGGCACGCTGGATCCCTAACCACATGCCGGCACCGGGGTCACCCGTTCGGGGGAACCGATCGAGTGTTCCCCGAACGGGGGATGCCGCCCTGCCGGGCCGCTTCTACGTTCCGCGGTGGGCTTCTCGTCTGCGGCCCTCCGTTCGAAGCGTGGCGAAGGAGAACCTGCGATGAAGGACTGCATCAGGGCATGAGCGCGGCGCCCACCGATATCTCGCTCGTCGCCGAGCCCGGCGCGGGACGAGACGGGGCGCTGCCCCGGAACGCACAGATCTACTTCATCGCGGTCGCGATCACGGCGGGGGCGGTCACGCTGCCGTTCATCGGCCGGCTCCAGACGACGCATCAGTGGCCGGCGTTCCTCCTGCTCGCGTCGGCAGCCGCTATCGCCCGTCTCTTCGTCGTCCGCACTCCGGCCGACCAGGCATACCACACCGACATCGTCTTCCTGATTCCGGCCGCGCTGATCCTGCCGCCGGAGCTACTCGTGCTGGTCGCGGTCGTCCAGATGGTGCCGGAGTGGCTGAAGATGCGCTACCGGTGGTATCTCCAGACCTTCAACATCCTCGACTACTCGCTCTCCGCCATGGCGGCCTGGTTCGTCGGCCGTTGGCTGATCCTCGAGCACGCGGGCATCGGCAACGACGCGCTGCGGCTCTCGATGGCCGGCCTCGCGGCCTGCATCGTCTTCGTCGCCGTCAATCACATTCTCCTAGCGGTCATGCTGAGGCTGGCTCGTGGGTTCACACTGCGTGAGACGGGGCTCTTCGAGATCGAGTACGTCGCCACGGATCTCGTGCTCGCGGCGCTCGGGTTCGCCGTCTATGCCTTCTGGCAGTCGAACCCGTGGCTCATTCCCTTTGCGCTCACACCGCTGTTCCTGATCCACCGCTCGTTGAGCGTTCCGGCACTCCAGGCGGAGGCGCGCGTCGACCCGAAGACGGGACTCTTCAACGCCCGCCATTTCGCCGCCGCGCTGGCCGAGGAAATCGGCCGCGCCCGCCGCTTCGAGCGCCCGATGTCGCTGATCATGGCCGACCTCGACCTCCTGCGCGACATCAACAACACCTACGGTCACCTCGCGGGCGACGCCGTGCTGAAGGGCATCGCCGAAGCCTTCCGGGCCCAGCTTCGCCATTACGACGTGCCGGCACGTTTCGGTGGGGAGGAGTTCTCGATCCTCCTGCCGGAGACGCCTCCCGAGCAGGCATTGGAGATCGCGGAACGGATCCGCCGCGCCGTCGCCGAGCGGACGTTCGACGTCGAGACCTCGAGCGAGCCGATCCGTGCGACCGTCTCGATCGGAGTCGCCGGCTTCCCGAAGGATGGCACCGACGCGAACGAGCTCATCCACCAGGCGGACCTCGCCGTGTACCGCGCCAAGCTGCAGGGACGTAACCGCGTCCTCGGAGCAAGCTCCGAACCGCTGCTCGTGCCCGCGGATCGCTCAACGCGCCTGATCGCCGTTCCAGAGGACGGGGACCATCACGCACCGCTTCCTGCCGCGACGCAGGTCCAGCCCCTCGAAGAACGCCGCGAGGTGCGCCATCCACGCCCACACGCGGTCCACGGGCCGCGCTTCCTCTCGCTCGACCGCCAGCTGAGCCTGATCGTCGGCCTTGTCAGCGCGGTCGGCGTGGGGGCCGGCATCATCGGCCTCGCCTTCACCTGGACCTCGAAGGACCTGGTTGGCCTCCTGACCGTCGTCGGGCTGGTCGGAGTGGGGCAGGCTCTCGCGCTCGAGGCGGACGAAGGATCCGCTGTGCTCTCGGTCAGCGCCGTGGGATGTCTCGCAGCCGCCTCGCTCTTCGGCTTCCGCGCCGCCTTGCCTCTCGCTCTTGCCAGCGTCGCAGTCGAGTGGAGCGCGCGGCGAGCGCCGCTGCACAACGTGCTCTTCAATGTCGGCGCGCTGACGCTGGCCTCGCTCGCCGCGGCGAGCGTGTTCAAGATCGCGGCCTTCTTCCCGAACGGCACCGCACACGAGCTCGCCGCCTCCGGCCTCGGTCTGCTCGCCGGTACCGCCTATTTCGTCGTCAACATGGGTCTCGTCTCACTCGCACTGGCACTCCAGGGACACGAGCGTTGGTGGTCGGTCTTCAGGGAGCGCTTCGCGTGGCTGCTGCCGCACTACCTCGTGTACGGCTTCATCGGCGGCGTGATGGCGCTCGCGTACGAGGCGGTCCAGCTGCTCGCGCTCGCGGTGTTCGCGGTGCCGCTACTGCTGATGCGCAAGACGCAGGAGGCGTACCTCAAGCACACACAACGAAGCGCCCAGAAGCTCCGCCAGGCCGCCGAGACGATCCAGTCGCAGAACGTCTCGCTCGAGCTGGCGAACAAGCTGCTCAAGGAGCGCTCGACGGCGGCGATGGAATCACTCTCGGCGACCGTGGACGCGCGGGACTCCTACACCGCCGG
>JALYLY010000022.1 GCA_030773975.1 Actinomycetota bacterium
AGCAGCCGACCACAGCGTCGGAGGCGACGGACGGCTTGATGGCCGACGCCCTCCGAGCCGAAGCCTGGGCGGGCGAGCCCTTCATTCGTGAGGGCGAAGATCCCGCCAAGGTCCTGGCGCCCGGCACTTCCCGCCGGCGCGCATTAGACGACGCCCTCGCCGAGATCGAGGGAGCGGAGCGTACGCCCTCGTCCGGGTGGAAGGTCGAGTACGGCTTCATGCTCGGTCTCGAGCGAGTGCTTGCGGAGGAAAAGCCGCACCTCGCGTCGGGCACCGAGTTGCGGCGCCACCAGATCGACGCGCTCGCCGGCATGCTGACCGAGCTGATCGCGTCGCACGAGAAGGAAGCCGAGCCGAACGGCAACGGCGTCAGCGAGGTCGTCGAAGCCGAGGCCGAAGTGGAAGACGAGGACGAGCCGGCGGAGGAGTCCGCAGAGGGCGTCCTCGACGAAGAAGTGGAGGAGGACGAGCACTACACGGGACCGGACCCTGGTGCGGTTCGCCGCTACCGGTTCCGTCATCCGACCGCGTCGGGCAAGACGATTGCAGCGGCGGGCTTCGTGGAAGCCGCACGCTCCCTCGGCGTCTTGATCCTCACGCACCGTCGCCTGCTCGTCTCGCAGTTCCAGCGCGATCTCACCGACGAGGGGTACGGCGACAGGTTCGCGCCGGCTGTCGAACGCGGCAAGGAATCACTACAAAACGGCAACCCGCTGACTATCCAGACCTACGCGTGGTTCGCGCGCCACCAGGAGACGATCTCCCGCGAGGCATACCAGCTCGTGATCTGCGACGAGGCCCACACCGCGCTCGGCGAGAAGACAAGCGCAGCGATCCGCGCGTTCCCGGAGCCGATCTACATCGGCATGACGGCGACCGAACAGTTGATCGCAAAGCAGGTGTCCGACGTGTTCCCCGCTTCGGTCGACGACCTGCCGTTGCAGGATGCGGCGCGGCGCGGGCTGATCGCGCCGTTGCGCGACCTACGTGTCCCGCCAGTCGCCGCGATCAACCAGGTGCCGATCGTCGGCGGCGACTTCGACCAGGAGATCCTGGCAAAGACACTCGACCACCAGGCGCTGAACCAGGCTGCCGCCTCGCTGTACCGCGAGCGGTTCGACAACACGCCGGGCATCGTCTACGCCGCCGGCGTCGATCACGCGTACAACCTCGCGAAAGAGTTTCGCGCCGTGGGACTGAAGGCGGAGGCCGTCTCCGGGCGCACACCGCCCGTACGGCTCGCCGAGACACTGGCCGCCTACGAGCGCGGCGAGATCAACGTCCTCATCAACGCGATGCTGCTCGCCGAAGGCTGGAACTCTCCGCGCGCGACCATCTGCATGCATCTCGCGCCGACGGCGTCGCGGCGGGTCTATCAGCAGCGGATCGGCCGGATCATGCGCACGCATCCGCGCAAGGAGGCCGGGATCGTCGTCGACTTCGTCCCGAAGGCGGCGACCCACAACGAGCGCGTGATCTCGCTGCACTCGCTGCTCGACGCCGACTTCTATCGAGAAGGCGCCCGCGTCACACCCGCCCCGCGCCGCAGAGTCCAGCGGCGCGCCCGTCGCAAGCTCACGCCGGCCCCATGGCTCGTTCCGGTCACCCCCGATGTTCGCCGCCGCCTCGCCGTGATCACCCGCGAGTGGCAGCGCGTCGATCCGAAGTATCTCGACGAGGACGAGCAACGCTACTGGGCGACGATCGCGGGACGCCAGATCCGCTTCGACGAGCGCGCGGCGTTCGTGGAGAAACTCACGGCACGCGGCGCATCGAAAGCGTGCCTCGAGCAGTTCCTCGCGACCTGCGCCGCGGAGAACCCGAACCGCCGCCTTCGCATGATCGCCCTCTCCGACCGTGTGTCGATGACGGTCGAGCGGGCCGACTTCGACGATCTCGTCACGCTCGTGACCCAGGCGCCGACCTGGGAGAAAGACCGGATGGGCGGTGTCCGCGTTCTGCTGCGAGCGATCGCCGAAGGAAAGGCCGACGCGCCGGACCAGATCCTGGCGCGCTGGACGTGGCGCCTCGCGCGCGCTTCGCGCAAGGTGCAGGACCGGCGCGCGAGCGCGGAGTTCCCGGAGGCGAAGCGGCTGCTCGGTGCGCTGGCAAACTCCCGCGGTCACCGGCACGAGGAGAACGCGGCGAAGCTGGTCAACGCGGCGCTCGAGTTGCCTGTTCCGGTCGGTGCGGCGTTGCTCGCATCCGCCGAGGGATACACCCCGCGCGCGACCCAACTCATCGACGCGGCGCGCGAGCGGCTCGGCACGGTTCACGAGGTCGCCGGCGCGCTGGCGGAGAATCTTCCGCAGCCGAAGCTGAGCTCCGGCCGCTCCCGGAGGCGCAAGCGGCGCAAGCGCAAGAAGAGCGGCACGCAGCAGCAGCACCAGCAGCAGCAGGCACAGCAGCAGGCAAAGGCACCAGGGGGGCAGGAGCAGCAGCCGGTGGTGGCCGCTGAGGAGAAGAAGCCGAAACCGCGGCCGAGGAAAAAGCCCGCCCCCAAGCCCGAGCCCGCGTCCGCTGAAACGCCGGCCGCCTAAGCAGGACTAACCAGGGTGCTCATCCTCGTCCCGATCGCGTTCGCGGCGGGCGTCATCACCGCGTTCACGCCCTGCATCCTCCCGGTGCTGCCGATCGTGCTCGCCGGTGGCGCCGGCGGCGGGACGAAGCGGCGCCCCTACGCGATCGCCGCCGGCCTCGTCACGACCTTCACGGCGTTCCTGCTCGCCGGCGCGTGGTTGTGGGGACTGCTCGGCATCAGCGCGAAGCATCAGATCCAGATTGGAGCGGCTCTGCTCTTCCTGCTGGCGCTGACGCTGATCGTGCCGAAGGTAGGCGAGCAGATCGAGCGGCCGTTCGCCCTGTTCACTCGGCGGCGCGCCGGTGATCTCGGCGGAGGCTTCTTCCTCGGGGCGAGCCTCGGCCTCGTGTTCGTCCCGTGCGGCGGGCCGGTGCTGGCATCGCTGACGGCAAACGTCGCGACGGATCGCGTCGGCGGTTGGATCGTCGCGATCGCGATTGCGTACGCCGTCGGCGTCGCATTGCCGTTACTCGCGATTGCGCACGGCAGTCGAGGCCTCGCAGGGCGGTTCCGGCAGAACGCACAGGCTGTTCGTATCGGCGGTGGAGTGCTGATGGCCGCAGCTGCGGTGGTCATCTACCAGGGCTGGGCGGAGACCCTGCAGACGAAGGTGCCCGGTTATGCGCAGCGAGTTCAGAACGCGATCGAGGGGACAGCCACGGCGAAAGAGAGGCTCGACCGCCTCGGCGGAAAGACCAAGCCGGCCTTCGTCGCGCACGGACAGCAGCCGGCCTCGCAACTCGGCAAGGTGCCGCTGAAGGACTACGGCGCCGCGCCCGACGTCCACGACATCTCGGCGTGGATCAACTCGCGCCCACTAAGCCTCCCCAAGCTCCGCGGCAAGGTCGTGCTGGTCGACTTCTGGACGTACTCGTGTATCAACTGCCTGCGTACGCTCCCGTACCTGAAAGCGTGGGACGCGCGCTACCGCTCGAAGGGCCTGGTCATTCTGGGCGTGCACACGCCGGAGTTCGCATTCGAGCACGATCTCGGCAACGTCCGGGCAGCCGTCAAGCGCCTCGGCGTCGGCTACCCCGTCGCCCTCGACAACAGCTACGGGACGTGGAAGGCGTACTCGAACAACTACTGGCCTGCCGACTACCTCGTCGACCAGGCGGGACGGGTACGCGACGTCCACTTCGGCGAAGGGGAGTACGCGCAAACCGAGCGGAACATCCGCCTCCTGCTCGCGGCGGGCAAGGCGGGCCGGCTCCCGCAAGCCGGACGTAACACGGACCGGACACCGCTCGAACTGCGGACGCCGGAGTCGTACCTCGGTTACCTACGGATCGGCAACTACATGGGCTCGCCGCTGCGAACCGATCGGGTCGCCACGTACCGCTTCCCGGCATCGCTAACACAAGACTCGTTCGCGTACGCGGGCAAGTGGAAGGTCGAGGGCGAGCGAATCGTCGCCGGGGACAACGCACGCCTGCGCCTGCACTTCCAGGCGCGCAGCGTTTACCTCGTGCTCACCGGTCGCGGTTTGGTCGCGGTCAAGGTGAACGGGAAGACGCAGCCGACCATTCGCGTCGACGGCGCCAGGCTCTACACGCTCGTCAAGCAGAAGAGCGCGGCCGACGGCCTGCTCGAGCTCAGCTTGACGCGGGGCCTTGCGGCCTACGCCTTTACCTTTGGTTAGGGCTGTTCGGACGGGCCGCGCTCGGGCCCGCCGTTGCCGTGCTCGCGCTCGCGCAGGAAGCGCGTGAGCTCGGCGGCGAGCGACTCGCCCGAAGGCAAGTCCTCCTCGTCTTCCAGCAACTCGGCACGCTGCTCGAGCTCCTCGACGTAGGCCAGAGTCTCCTCGTCGGACGCGACCGCCTCGGTCACCTGCTCGCTGTAGCGCTCCGAGGCCTCCCGAAGCTCGGCCGTGTCGATCTGTGCCCCGAGAATGTCGCCGAGGCGCTGGCAGAGCGCGAGCGCGGCGCGAGGGCTCGGCGCGAGCGAGACATAGTGAGGGACGGCGGCCCAGAGGCTGACCGAGGGAATGCTTGCGTGGTTGCACGCGTCGTGGAGCACACCCACGATGCCTGTCGGTCCTTCGTAGCGTGAGCGCTGCAGACCTAGACGCTCGACCAGTTCCGGATCTGTCCCTCCTCCGGTCACCGGTGATGGTCTCGTGTGCGGCACGTCCGCGAGCAACGACCCGAGCGTGATCATCATCTGAACACCAAGCTCCCGTGCCAGATCGACGATCATGCCGGTGAAGGTCTGCCAGCGCAGGTTCGGCTCAATCCCGAGCAGCAGCACCGCGTCGCGATCGAGATCCGGGATCGGCGCGTAGTAGAACGCGTTCTCGGGCCAGTCGATGTGCCGCGTCTGACCATCGACGAGCGAGACGTGCGGACGGGTCGCCTGGAAGTCGAAGAAGTTCTCCGGCTCGATGTCGGCGAACCGGTCCGCCTCCCAGATCTTGGCGAGGTAGCCGCCCGCGAGCGAGGCCCCCTGGCCGCCGTCGTTCCAGCCGCGAAACGCTGCGATCAGAACCGGCTCCCGGAGGCTCGGCCGTTCAACGATGCGGAGTTCTTCAGCGATCGGCGAAGTCTACGTTCGGTCGGAAGAACAGCGTCGCGAGGGCGACCGTACCGACCCAGACTGTCGCCGCCAGAAAGACGTGTGCCAGTACGAGCCCCCACGGAAGATGCGTCCGCCACTGCAGCTCTCCCAGCCCCATCTGGACGAGCAGCAGTACGAAAACGGCTGCGCCGAGCTTGAAGAGGCGTTCCGCACGATCGCGGCGCGCCGCCAGGTAGCCGAGGCTGAAGATGAAGGTCAGCAGGAAGATCCCCACGATCGCAGCGTGGGCGTAGACGAACGGTGCCAAGCGTCCCAGCCGGTCGATCTTGTCCGCGGCCCCGCCGCCGGAGTGCGGCCCGGAGGCGGTTGCAAGCGATCCGCTCACGATGAGCACGAAGGCCGCGCAGACGAACGCGAGCCCCAGCCGTTGCAACTCCGGTGGAACGAGCGGCTCGATGCGGCCCACGGCCGCCGAGCGGACTTCCAGGACGAGAATGGTCGCGCCCCCGAGCAACCCGATCGACAGGAGCAGATGGACCATGACGATCGGCCAGCGAAGGTCGGTCGCGATCGCGAGCAAGCCGATCGGCGCCTGCGCCAGCGTTCCGAGGAAAACAGCAAGCGCGAGCCGCCGAAAGAAGCGCGGCAGCCCCGGCACCCGCCGCACGGCGAGCCACGCGAGCAGCGTCACCGCGATCGTCACACCGCCGACGAGCCGGTTGCCGAACTCGACGAACGCGTGCGCGTTCTTGGCCGGCAGCGGATGTCCCGCTTCGCAGCCGGGCCAATGCCGGCAGCCGAGGCCGGAGTCGGTCAGCCGCACCGCGGCCCCGGTGCCGACGATGAGCCACAGCGCGCCGAGCTGCACGAGCATGAGCGGGTAGATCTGTGCAGGAGTGAGAGCGAGCGCCCGAAGCCGAGCGAGCGCCGTGGGCTGGGCGTGCACGGCTCCGAGTTTATTCAGAGGGGATCGAGAATCGCGGGGTAGCCGTCCGCGCCGTCGAACGGGGTGGGTCGCGAGCCGAGGAAGAGCGGGCGGTCGGCGGCGTTCAGCAGCACCGGCATCATGTCCGGCCCGCGCAGGTGGCCGAAGATCCCCTCGGCGCACGCGGATTCGCCGAACTCGCCGATGCGGTCCGCACGAACTCCGGGACCGGCGACGACGAAGGGGACAGGATCGCCGGAGTGGATCACGTCCGGGGACGCGGGCGTCGCGTGATCGCCGGTGAGGCACACGATCGCGTGGTCGGTCGGCAGATCCACCAGTGCCGCGTCGAGTGTCTCGATCATCGCCTGCTTCTGTCGAGGGTCCTTCGTGTGCCCTGCGGCATCTGCGCTCTTGACGTGGCAGAACACGAACGTGTCGCCTGCCTCGAGTCGCTCCCGCGCGAGCGCGACCCTGCCGCGTAGATCGGCTGCCGCATCGTCCGTCTCGGCCTCCTCGCGTGCAGCGAGACCGACGGCGCGCGCGAGCCCGCGCAGGAACGCGGAGCTCGCGATGAAGGTCCCGCGCAACCCGTGCCGCTGCTCGAACGTCGGGACGTCACGCGGCCTGCCCCACCACTTCAGCGTGATCACGTTGAAGCGCTCGCCTTCGAGCCGTCGCATCACCTCACGGCTCCACTCTTCCGCCGCACGCGCGGTTCGCTCCGCTTCGGGGACCAACGCCTGAGGACGCAGCACGGGATGGCGATCGCGGAAGAACGCGTCGCTGTCGGTCACACGCTCGTCCGCGCCTCCGGAGAGGCGAAGGACTGCCTCACCTCGCCAGACGTGCGCGAGCGAGAAGGTCAGGCCGTCGATCGTGATCCCGTCGCACGCCTCGACGAGTCGCTCGGCTTCCTCCGCGTCCCGGTCGGGATCGGGCCGCCCGCTCAGCCACCAGCCGTCCTCACGGCGCTCGGCCGGCCGCAGCGCCGCGTACGCAAAGACGTGATCCGGGCTCACATCCTGTCCGCGGCCGAGTGCCTCGAAGACGGCACGCCCGGGAAACTCCTCCGGCCGGTAACCGAACATCGACCAGTGCGCGACCTCGCTCGAGGGCGCGCGTCCCGGCCCGATCGCGTAGAGGACGCCACAGGAACCCGCGGAGCAGAGGCGGTCCAGATTCGGGGTCGTCGCAGCCTCGAGCCCGCTGCGGCCGCCGAGCGACTCGTGAGCACGGTCGGCAAGCCCGTCCAGCAGGAAGACGACGATCGGATGCATTCAGACCGGGACGCGCTCCAGCGACCGGATCACGCGGGCGACGCCCGGGGGAACGAATGCCTCCCATTGCGCGCCGGAGCGCAGCGCCGCCCGCACGTCGGTCCCGGAGATCTCCTTGTCGACCCCTTCGTCGAGCACCACGACCTGGTACCCAGCGTCACGCATCCGCTCGAGCTTCGTGCCGCCCCACTCCGAGAACAGCCGCAGGTATTGCGTCACGCCTGCCGGCACGTACGCCGACCAGAGCTCCGGCTCGTTCACCGGGAAGGGGATCACATGCGCGCGAATGCGCTCGTCCTCCGCGACGGCCTCGATCATCAGCAGGCGCTCCACGTAAGTGAACGGATTCGATTCGGGTAGGTGGCGGAGGGGATCGCTCGGTTCTTCCTTGATGCGCTGCGGATCGGGATTCGTGATCCCGACGAACACCTCGTCGGACTGCGCGGCCGCTCCACGCAGGTATTCGAGATGTCCGTTGTGAAAGGGCTGGAACCGCCCGTGGATCATTCCGACGCTCACTCGACGAAAACGCCGGCGCCCTCCTCCACGCGGCCGATCCTACGAACGAAGAGCTTGCGTCCCGCGAATTCGGCCTCGAGCGCAGGGCCCTGCTCCGCCGGGAGCGAAACGAGCAAGCCGCCCGCGGTTTGCGGGTCGTAGCCGAGCACGGCGAGCGTGTCGGAGAGGCCGTTGGTCGATACGTGCGCGGCCGCGAAATCACGGTTGCGAGGGTCACCGCTCGTCCGCACACCTTTGCGCGCGACGTCGAGGGCCCCGTCGATGGCCGGGAACCGCTCCGACTCGAGACGGATGCAGACGCCGCTGCGGTCCGCGACCTCGTGGGCGTGCCCGAAGAGCCCGAAGCCTGTGACGTCCGTGACGGCGTTGGGCTCGAGGGGGCGCAGGACGTCCGCCGCATCCTTGTTCAACGTGCGCATCCAGCGAATGGCCCGCTCGAGCTGCATGTCGCCCGCCTTGCCCTGCTTGTAGCCGGTCATGATCAGTCCGGTTCCGAGCGGCTTGGTCAGGAAGAGCGCGTCGCCGGGGCGCGCGCCGTTCTTCGGCCAGATCCCATCGGGACGAACCGTGCCGACGACGGCGAGCCCGTACTTGGGCTCCGCATCCCGAATCGTGTGACCGCCTGCCAGCAGTCCGCCGGCGGCACGCACTTGCGCGTCCGCCGCGGCGAAGATCTCCGCGAGCATCTCGATCGGCAGCTCCTCGGGGAACGCAGCGATGGAGAGAGCAAGCAACGGAGTGCCGCCCATTGCAAAGACGTCGTTGAGCGCATTCGTCGCCGCGATCGCACCGTAGTCGCCGGGATCGTCCACCACCGGCGGGAAGAAGTCGAGCGTGAAGATGAGCGCCCGCTCGTCGTCCAACCGATACACCGCCGCGTCGTCGGCGGGAGCCAGTCCAACAAGCAGGTTCTCCGCCTCTGCCGGGACGAAGCCCGCGAGCAGCTGCTCGAGACGAGCCGCCGAATACTTCGCGGCACAACCTCCGCACGAGGCGAGGTCTGTCAGCTTGACGCGCCCTGTGTCGATGCCCAAAGAAGCCCTCCCGGGGGTTGAACCGCGAAATGTAGGGGTCTGTGAGCCTTTCGTCTACAGACTGCCGTCGGTTCACCGTTGTTACGACCTGGTGCCCGGTTCTATTCCCGCCTGCCGAGAGAGAAAGGCCACGGAGGAACCATGGGGTTCCCCCGTGGCTTTTAGGGGAGAGGAGGAGCCTTTCGGTTCCCCCGCCGTCCAGTTCGGCACGGTCGGCGCCGTACCTTCCGACTTGGAAAGATGGCTCGGTGGACAAGGCAGCGCTCGTCACGGGAGGCTCTTCAGGTATCGGCTTCGCCATCGCGAGCATGCTGCGGGAGAACGGCTTCGCCCTCACGCTCGCCGCCAGGACCGCCAGGAAGGTCGAGACGGCGGCCGAGACGCTTGGTGCCCATGCCGTCACGGCCGACGTTGCGGACGCGGAGGACTGTCGTCGCCTGGTCGAGGAGCATCGCGCCCAGCACGGGCGGCTCGACGTGCTCGTGAACTCGGCCGGCGTCGGGATCGCCGGGCCCGTCGACGAGCTCGAGACGAAGCACATCGACCTGCAGTTGAACGTCAACCTGCGCGGAACGATCCTGGTGACTGCCGCGGCACTGCCGATGTTGCGCGAGAGCCACGGCTTGATCGTGAACCTCGCCTCGATCGCAGGCACGAGCCCTTCCTCGCACTTGCCGGTCTACGGTGCGGCAAAGGCGGCCGTGATCAACTTCACGAGCGCCCTCAACAAAGGCGAGGAAAAACACGGCGTGCGCGCGACCGCGCTGAGCCCCGGCTTCGTCGACACCCCGATGACGTCTTGGGCCCCGGTCCCGCCGGAGCAGATGATCCGTCCGGAAGACTGCGCCGAAGTCGTGCGGGCACTGCTACACCTCAGCCCTCATGCGCGGCTGCCACACGTCGTGATCGAGCGCGTCAGCACCGAAGAGTCCGTCTTCGGGGCATAGCGTCCAGGCGCGCGCTTCAAGCGCTCCGTTCTGACGCCCATCAGGGCGACATCTCCCGCCGTCTAGGCTTGGAAACGCGCCGGCTTCACGCGTTGCCGCGCAAGAAAGCGGTCGACCGCTTCCCGGTGAACGCGGAGGACGCGGCCGACGCGCACCGCATCCAGTCTCCCGTCGTGGATCAGCCGCCGGATCGTCTCAGGGTGCACGCCGAGCTGATCCGCAACCTCGCGAACGCTGACGAGCCCGGGTTCTTCGCCTCGTACAAACACGGTCGTGGCCCAAGCCTTGCACGTTCTTCGGCCGCGCGCATCAGCCCTCTGAACTAGGTGCCGAGGATTGCGCGGGCTACTGCACAGGGCGTGCTTCCAGCGACCCGGCGCTGGGCGCGCTTCGCCCCGAACGACTCGTCGTAGAGCCACAGCCTGCCGCCAACGCAATCAGCGCGATGGCGACGAGCAAAGCGCGCACACGTTCACTCTACTCCGCGCCGTCGTGCGGCCCGTCAGGCAGCAGACTCAGCGCCGGGAGCAGGGCCGTCACGATGATGATCGCGAAGACCGCAAAATAGATCAGGCGAGCTTTGGACACGGTGGTCACCTCCTTTCGAGACCTGGCTTAGAAGCGGACGTCTTGCAGGGCGTCGGCGGCCTGGCGATAGAGCCGGGCAGCCGCCCGATCGTCGCCGCGCCGGGTGGCAAGATCACCCTGGGCGACCCAAGCTGATGCGCGATGACTTCCGGACGAGAGCTGGTCGTACGCACGCTCGCCGGCCTGGAGCGCCTCATCGGCCTCCTCGAGCCGGCCCTGCTCGAGCAACGCCCGGCCCAGGACGAGGTGGGCGTTGCCGATCTCGGCGGTCTCGTCGACGCGGTCGCCGAGCAACTCGAGCGCGTACCGCGCCTGCTCCTCGGCCCGCTTGACGTCGCCGGTGCGCAGGTGGACCTGGGCAATGCCATTGATCGCGTGTGCTGCCTCGGCGTCGTTCCCGACTTCGAGGGCGATGCCTACTGCGTCCTTGAGGAAGTCGACGGCCTCCTCGGGATGGCCGAGCAGGAAGTTGATCCCGCCGAGGTTGTTCAGCAACCGGCCCAGATTCCCACGGTCCGACAACTCCTCGTACGCGGCCTTCGCGCGCTCGGCGTAGGAACGCGCAAGGACCCAGTGACCCTCGCGGTCGGCGATGATCGACGCTTGGAAGTAAATGTCGGCGGTCGTGCGCTTGTCGTTCAGGCCCTCGGCCAGCTCGAGTGCGCGTTCGACGTCCTCGCGCGCGGCCTCGAGGTCGCGGCGGCGGCGATAACAGCGCGAGCGCCACGAGAGAATGTTGGAGCGCAACTGATCGGAGGGAATTTCCGAGCGCTCGGCCACCTTGAGCGCCTCGTCGAACAGCCCGATCGACGTCTGGATGCTGTTGAGCTTGTAGCGGGCGATGCCGAGGAGGAAAAGCACGTTGGCACGCTCGACGTCGGAGAAGGATGTGCCCTCGCTGAGGCCGCGGGCACGCTCCAGCAGTGCGATCGCCTCGCGGACCTCGCCCGCACGCATTCGCGACGTCGCTTCACCGGAGAGAGCGCGCGACTCGAGCTCCGGCATGCCCGTGGCCAGAACCGCGGAACGGATGCTCTCGAACTCCTCGAGGGCCTCTTGGTTCCGACGCGCCTCGAGCAGTGCCTCCGCCCGCGCGAGAGCCGCATCGACACGTCCGCGCTCGTCTGCCGAGACACCGTTGGCCAGAAAGCCTGAGTCGACCCCGAGCCGCTGCGCGAGCCAGTCGATCGTCTCGCGCGTGGGGCGGGTCTTGCCGCGCTCGATCTGGCTCACGTACTCCTTGGAGAACCGGTCGCCCGCTAGATCCGTCTGCGTCATCCCCGCAGCAGCGCGGAGCTGACGCAGGCGCTCGCCGAGTCTCAGCCCGGCTTGCGCGGCGGAGGCCCGCTGTTGCTGACGGATGGCGGTCGAGTCAGACACCTGCAGCTAGTAGTACACGACATGCTTCACCCAACTTCAACCTGTCCTTTTCAACATCCCCCGAAAAGGTCATGTCTGGGCGAGAAACCAGTCAAGTAAGCCTAATACAAATCACTTGACCGAGCTACTTGACATGCCACGAGAAGGCTTCTAGAGTGAGCCCATCTTGCATCCGACCCAGACGCCAGGGTCGGCTGCAGGAGGCACTTCACCAGGTGGGATCCGAAAGGGGCGTGGCTGGGCCGCAGAGCCAAGTCCCGGGGAGACTGCCACACAGGGCGGAGTCGCCTAACAGGAATCGACCCCCGGAGCCGCAGCCGGGGGTCTTCCTCTTTTCAGGGCTCGTTGGCCAAGGCGCCGACGACCGACTCCGCGGCGCCCTCGCGGCGGGGCAGCTGGCGAACCGTTAGCACTGAGATGATCGCGCCCACGAGGACAAGTGCGGCGCCGAGGTGAACCGCCCGGTGATAGCCGCCCACGAACTCGCTTTGCCACAGTGGATTCGTCGGCGGGACGCTGACGCGCACGGCCACGAGGGCGCCCATGATCGCGATACCGAGCGAGCCGCCGACCTGGCGCATGCTGTTGATCACCGCGGAGCCCACGCCCGCCTTCGCCACGGAAACGGATCCCATGGCCGCGGCCGTCGTCGGCGCCATGGTGACCGCCATGCCGACGCCGCCGACGAGCAGGCCCGGGAGAATGTTCCAGAAGGACGAGCTGGCGTCGAGCGTCCCGAAGAGAAGCAGCGAGACCGCGAGCAGGGTCATGCCGGCTCCCATCAGCCAACGCGCGCCGATCCGGTCGGAGAATCTTCCTGCGACGGGAGCCACGAGGATGATCAGGACGGTCATCGGCAGGAACGTCGCGCCGGTCTCGATTGCGCTATAGCCGAGGACGCGCTGCAGCAGAAGCGAGTTGTAGAAGAAGATCCCGAACATCGCGAGGCCGACGAGCAGCATCGCGGCGTTGGCGCCGGCAAACGTCGGGTTGCGGAACAACGACATGTCGAGCATCGGCAGGCGCTGACGCAGCTCGAGCAGCACGAAAGCGGCCAGCGCCCCCACTGCGATTGCGAACAGCGTCAGAACACGCGTCGACGTCCATGCGTGATTGTTGGTCTCGATCAGCCCGTAGGTGAGGGCGAAGAGACCGGCCCCCGAGGTGAGCAAACCGGGTAAGTCAAGTCTCTGCTCCTTCGACGTGTCCTTCGTCTCGTCGATGAAGACTCGCGCCGCGACAACGCCGAGCACGCCGACAGGAATGTTGACGAAGAAGATCCAGCTCCAGCCGACCTTCTCGGTCAGCAGGCCGCCCACGATCGGGCCGATTGCCAGCGCGAGCGCGGAGACGCCGGCCCAGATACCGATCGCGGTCCCTCGCTGGCGCGGCGGAAAGGTTGCGGTGATGATCGACAGCGTCGCGGGATTCATCAACGCAGCGCCTACACCCTGCACCGTCCGCGCAGCGATGAGCGACCCGGCGCCGCCCGCGAGGCCGCACCACAGTGACGCGCCCGTGAAGACGACGAGGCCCGCGATGAAGATCGCCCGGCGGCCGAGCAGGTCGGCGAGCTTCCCGCCCGTGAGCAGCAGCACGCCGAACGTGAGCGCGTAGGCGTTCACGACCCATTCGAGCTCCGAGATGCCGATACCGAGGTCCTGCTGAATCGACGGCAGCGCCACGTTCACGACCGTGTTGTCGAGCATGATCATGAACAGCCCGACCGCGACCGCAACGAGCGTCCACCACTTGCGGTTCTCCGGCGTGAACAGTCGAGCACGCATCCCCGAAAGGTTAGAGCACCCTCCCCGCCCTACGTCGTACGACTACCCGTACGCTTCGCGCGTGTCCGAGTTCATCTGGAGCCCGACCCCGGAGGACGTCGAGAGCGCGAATGTGACGAGGCTCGCGCGGCGGCTCGGCGTGGAGCGCTACGAGGACCTCCATCGCATTTCGGTCGAGGAGCCCGAGCGCTTCTGGCCTGCCGTGATCGAGGATCTCGGACTCGAGTTCTCCGAGCCCTGGGAACGAGTGGTGGACACGTCTCGAGGAAATGAGTGGGCCACGTGGTTCACCGGCGGCAAGCTGAATCTCGCGTGGAACTGCGTTCATCGGTGGGCCGCCGGCGAGCTCGCGGAGCAGGAGGCCGCGATCTGGCAGGGCGAGGACGGAACCCGGCTCTCCCTGACCTGGCGCGAGCTCTCGGAGGAGGTCTACCGGCTCGCCGAAGGACTTGCCTCGATCGGCATCGGCGAGGGCGACGCGGTGGGGATCTTCCTGCCCATGTCGCCGCAGGTGGCCATCGCATCACATGCCTGCGCGCATCTCGGCGCCGTTCAGGTCCCGATCTTCTCCGGCTTCGCGCCGCCGGCAATCGCGGCGCGGCTCGCGGACGCGAAGGCCAAGGCGCTGATCACGGCCGACGGGTCGCTCCGCCGCGGGCAGATGGTGCGGATGAAGGAGATCGCCGACGAGGCGCTGCGATCCGCGCCGACGGTCACGCACACGGTTGTCTGGCGGCGCCTCGGGCTCGACGACGTGCCGATGACGCTAGGGCGCGATCGCTTCTGGGACGAGCTCGTCGAGAACACGTCCGGGGGTCTGACCCCAAGACAGGTCGATTCGGAACATCCCTACCTGCTCGCCTATACGTCCGGTACGACCGGGAAGCCGAAAGGAGCCTTGCACGTCCACGGAGGCTTCCTCGTCTCGATCGCACGCGAGGTCGCGTATCAGACGAACGTCAAGCCAGGCGACCGCATCCACTTCGCTACGGACATGGGTTGGATCATGGGCCCGTGGACTGTGGTCGGCGGCGGCGCGTCCGGAGCGACGATCGTGTACGCCGAAGGCGCACCGGACTTTCCGGCTGACCGAATCTGGAAGCTGATCGAGTCCGAGCGCGTGACGATGCTCGGCGTCTCCCCGACACTGGTTCGGGCGCTGATCCCCAAAGGCGACCCGCAGACGGACATGTCCAGCTTGAAAGCGATCTGCACGACAGGCGAACCGTGGAACCGCGATCCGTACCACTGGCTCTTCGAGAAGGTCGGCGGTGGCAACACGCCGATCGTCAACTGTTCCGGCGGCACCGAGGTCGGCGCGTGTTTCCTCACGACCTGCTTGACCGAGCCCATCAAGCCGGTCGCGCTGGGCTTTCCGGCCCTCGGTCAGGACATGGACGTGTTCGGACCGGACGGTACGCCGTTGCGCGGCGAAGTCGGCGAGCTCGTGTGCAAGCGGCCCTGGCCCGGAATGACGCGCGGCGTCTGGGGCGACGACGAGCGTTACCTCGACGCGTACTGGCGACGCTTTCCGGGAGTCTGGACGCACGGCGACTGGGCATCGATCGACGAAGACGGGTACTGGTTCCTGCACGGACGCTCGGACGACACGCTCAACATCGCGGGCAAACGAATCGGTCCGGCGGAGCTCGAGTCGGCAGCGGTCGCGCACAGCGCGGTGGCCGAAGCCGCTGCGATCGGGATCCCACACGACGTGAAGGGCGAGGTCGCGTGGATCTTCTGCGTGCTCAAGCCCGGCATCGAGGCGACGTCGGCCCTCGCACTCGAGATTTCGAGCAATGTCACCGACGAGCTCGGGAAAGCCTTTAAACCGGAGCGGGTCGTTTTCGTCTCGGCGCTGCCGAAGACGCGCAGCGCAAAGATCGTCCGGCGGGCCGTGCGGGCGCGCGTCCTGGGCAAGGAACCCGGCGACCTGTCGTCGCTGGAGAACCCGGAATCCCTCGACGAGATCGCCGAAGCTGTGACTCGCGCCTGAGTTTTCCGTGTCTCAGCTCATACGTTTCTCGACGCATACGCGTACGAAAAACGAACCTGAATGTAAAATTTCGCTGCAGGAAGGCGCAGGATCCGGCTCGAAGGGGCATCAGGTTGACGACCGCGCATGGGGATTGCCGTAACCATCACCGCGATCGTGTTTGGCTTCGCCGCGCCATCGGGAGCAAATCCACAAGCTTCCGATTCCTCCGCGCTGGCAGCCGTAGCGTCGTCGTGCGCCGGTGCAACGACCGCCGGCGGCGATCAGCACTCGCGCCTCGAGGCGATGTACTGCGGCATCAACGTCGTGCGCCGCGCGTACGGGCTCGGTTTCGTCAGGGGTAGCGTCCCGCTGAACCGCTCCTCGCTGATGAAGGCCGACGCGGTGCGGCGGTGCGGCTTCTCGCACACGCCCTGCGGGATGGCGTTCTCTCGCACGTTCAAGCAAGCCGGTTACCTTCCGGCCCGCGCGTTCGGCGAGAACCTCGCGTGGGGACAGGGAGAGCTCGGCTCCCCGTTGAACACGCTCCAGTTGTGGCTCAACTCCCCGCCCCATCGCGAGAACCTGATGGCACGCCGCTGGCGAGACCTCGGGATCGCGTTCGAGCGCGGGCACATGTTTGGGCACGACGGCGTCGCGCTCTGGGTGATGCAGTTCGGCCACCGTCGCTAAGCCGAGGCGCCGCCTACCAGGTCCGGCGGCTTCGCCGGCCGGCCGTTAGTTTTCGACTGAGAGGCGCAAACAGCTAGACTAAGCCGGTGCGGCTCGCATTGGCCCAGATCAACCCGGTCGTCGGCGACCTCGAGGGGAACCGCGCGCTGATCCTCGAGCGGTTCGCCGAGGCGAAGGGCAACTCCGCCGACCTCGTCGTCTTCCCGGAATTGGCGGTCACGGGCTATCCGCCCGAGGACCTGCTGCTCCGCCCCGGTTTCATCCGTGCCGCAGCGGAGTCGGTCGAGAAGATCGCCAGGGAGGCGCGAGGCGCCACCGTTCTTGTCGGCGCCCCTCATTTCGACCGTGACCTCTTCAACGCCTGTTACGTCTGCTCCGGCGGTGAGGTCAAGGCGGTATACCGCAAGCGCTTCCTGCCGAACTACGGCGTCTTCGACGAAGACCGCTACTTCGCGCCCGGCCGCGACCTGATCCTGCTGGAACACGGCGAGACCCTGGTGGGTCCGACAGTCTGCGAGGACATGTGGCAGCCGGGCCCGCCGGCGACCGATCTCGCACTGGCCGGGGCAGAGCTGCTCGTCAACATCTCGGCATCGCCTTTCTACGTCGGGCGCCCCGATGAGCGCGAGGAGATGTTCGTGACGCGCGCGCGGGACAACTCGTGCTTCGTCGCGTTCTGCAACACCGTCGGCGGACAGGACGAGCTGATCTTCGACGGCCACTCGTGCGTGCTCGACAACGAAGGAAACGTGCTCGCACGCGCACCCGGTTTCGAAGAAGCGCTCCTCGTCGTCGACATTGAGCCGCAGGAGGTGATCGGCCGCCGTCTGAGCGACGTACGCCGTCGCGCCCTTGCACGCGAGCGCGAGCAGATCCCACCAGTCGAGATCATCCACGTCGGCTCGCCGGGACCTTCCGGCAACGGCACCAAGGCCGTCGGCGAGGTCGTCCCGTTCGTCGAAGAGATCGAGCAGATGCGGCGTGCGCTCGAGCTCGGGCTAGGAGACTACGTCGGCAAGAACGGGTTCCAGGAAGTGGTGGTAGGCGTGTCGGGAGGGATCGACTCCGCCGTGACCGCCGCCCTCGCGGCGGAGACACTCGGGCCGGAGCGCGTGCACTGCGTTTCGATGCCCTCGCGCTACTCCTCTGAGGGCACGCGTACGGACGCCCGCCGGCTTGCCGACAGCCTCGGCTCTCCGTTCATTGAGATCCCGATCGGCAAGATCGTAGACGCGTTCGGAGAGGCGCTCGAGGAAGCGTTCGCCGGGACCGAGCCCGACCTCGCGGAGGAGAACATCCAGGCGCGGGCTCGCGGCGTCCTGCTGATGGCACTGTCGAACAAGTTCGGCTGGATGCTCGTCGCGACCGGCAACAAGTCGGAACTCTCGGTCGGTTATGCGACCCTTTACGGGGACATGGCGGGCGGCTTCGCCCTCTTGAAGGACGTCTACAAGACGGACGTGTTCCATCTCGCGCGCCACCTCAACGAGAGAGCAGGCCGCGAGCTGATTCCGCAGAGCATCATCGACCGCGCGCCAAGCGCCGAGCTGCGCGATGCCCAGCTCGACGAGGATTCCCTGCCGCCGTACGCGAAGCTCGACGAGGTGCTGGAGCAGTACGTGGAGCA
>JALYLY010000023.1 GCA_030773975.1 Actinomycetota bacterium
AGCTCCAACTGTTGCTGCGCCTCATGGTTCCTCCTCTCCGGCAACGGGACGGCCGCGACGGCATCGACCGTCCCGCCCGTGATCGCCGCAGTTCTTTCCGGACTGTTGGCCTGCGGTGCATTCACGGCCACGATCCTGGCTCCGGCCGCTGAAGAAACGCTGAAAGAGCGCTGAAATCGTGCTAAGACCCACCGGTGACGGCGGCCCCTGCGCAGTTCAGCCTGCTCGGTCCCCTCGCTGTGAGCAGGGATGGCGAGCCGATCGTGCTCGGAGGACAGAAGCGGCGCGCCCTCCTCGCCGTCCTGCTCCTGGAGGCGAATCAGGTCGTTTCGCGCGATCGCCTCATCGATGCGCTCTGGGGCGAGGACCCGCCCGAGACGGCGCGCAACACCATCCAGGTTTACATCTCACAACTGAGAAAGCTCCTTCCCGACGGCGCGCTCGAGACGGCGCCGCCTGGTTATCGCCTCGTCATCGAGGCTGACACCGTCGACCTCTTCGAGTTCACGCGACTCAGCGAGGAGGGACGAACAGCACTCGGGGCCGCCGACGCGGCAGGCGCAGCGGAAGCCTTGCGTGCGGCGCTCGCGCTATGGCGCGGTGCACCGCTCGCCGATCTCCCGTGGGAGCCGTTCGCACAGGCGGAGATCGTTCGGCTCGAGGAGCTTCGGCTCGCGGCACTCGAGGATCGGATCGAGGCCGACCTCGCGCTCGGCCGGCATGGTCAGCTCGTCGGCGAGCTCGAACGCCTCGTAGCAGAACAGCCGTTCCGGGAGCGACTACGCGCGCAGCTGATGCTCGCGCTCTATCGGTCAGGGCGACAGGCGGACGCACTCGCCGTTTACCAGCGAGCTCGGCGGACGTTGGTAGACGAGCTCGGGATCGAGCCGAGCGAATCAGTCCGGCAGCTCGAGCGGGCGATCCTCGCCCACGACCCAGCCCTGAACGTGCCGCAGGCCGGCCCGACGTCGCCGCGGCGAGCGCCGACACCGCCGACACCGCTCCTCGGGCGCGAGCGCGAGCTCGCTGCTCTCGCCGACCTCGTTCGGCGGGACGACGCGCGGCTGGTCACGCTCACAGGGACCGGCGGCATCGGCAAGACCCGGCTCGCGCTCGAGCTCGTCCAACGCCTCGCTCCCGAGTTCCGGCACGGGTCGGCGGTGGCCTCGATCGCGACTCTGCGCGAGCCGACGCTCGTGGCGGGCTCGATCCTAGAGGCACTCGGGATCCCCGAGGTCGGCCCGAAACCGGAGGAGGAGGTGATGCGGGTGCTGGCAAACTCTGAGTTGCTCCTCCTCGTCGACAACTTCGAACAGGTGTTGCCTGCCGCGGGGAGCATCGCGCGCCTGCTTGACGGCTCGCCGGGGCTGAAAGTGATTGTGACGAGCCGCGCGCCTCTCCGCGTCGCAGCGGAACGCGAGTTCCCGGTCCCGCCCCTCGCCGACGACGAGGCGGCCGAGCTCTTCATCTCTCGCGCACAGGCTGCCGATCCGAGCTTCGCGCTGAGCGAGCGGAACGCAGGCGCAGTGGCCGAGATCTGCACACGCCTGGAGGGCTTGCCGCTCGCGATCGAGCTCGCCGCGGCGCGAACGAAGCTGCTACCACCGGTGGCGCTGCTCTCGCGGCTGGGGAACAGGCTCGAGCTCCTCACCGGCGGGCGGCGCGACGCGCCTCAGCACCAGCAGACGCTCCGCATGACACTCGACTGGAGCTACGACCTGCTGGAGCCTGTCGCGCAGCGGCTCTTTGAGCGGCTCGGCGTGTTCGCAGGCGGCTGCACGCTTGTGTCGGCCGAAGCCGTCTGCGGCGGTGATGGGTCGGTGCTCGAAGGACTTTCGGCGCTCGTCGACGAGAGCCTCGTGCGCCAGCGGGAGACCGATGCGGGCGAGCCTCGCTTTTCGATGCTCGAAATCGTGCGCGAGTACGCGCTCGAGCGACTGTCAGGCTCGGGCGACGGCGACGAGATACGCCGCCGGCATCTCGAACACTTCGTCTCCCTGGCGGAGGAGGCCGAGCCGAAGCTGGCCGACCGCGAACAGATCGCCTGGTTTGACCGCCTCGAGGACGAGCACGACAACCTGCGCGCGGCCCTCGCCTTCGCGCTCGACAGCGATGACCCGTCGTCGGCCCTGCGACTCGCAGTCGGGGTACGCAGGTTCTGGCAAATCCACGGCTACCTGGTCGAGGGCCGTGAGGCCCTGGAGTCCGCGCTTGCCGCCACGCCCGCTGTGCCGTCGGAGCTCCGCGCGAACGCGCTCAACATGTCCGGGATCTTGGCCGGAGAGCAGGGGGAGTTCGACGCGGCCCGGGTGAGCTTCAAGGCCGCGCTCGAAGACGCGCACGCAGTCGGGGCCACGCGCGTCATTTCATCTGCGCTCGTCAACCTCGGCAACCTCGCCTTCTTCGGCGGCGAGCTGGACGCGGCACGCGATCTGTACAAGGAGAGCATCGAGTACTTCGCCTCTCTCGATGACCTCCGTGGGCAAGCGCTGGCGAAGGAGAACGTCGGGCTCATGGCCTTGACGGCAGATGACGTGCCAGAGGCCGTGACGTGGCTGACAGCCGCGCTCGAGCTGGCGCGCGAAGTCGGCGACGACCGCGAGATCGGCGCCGCTTCTCGCTCGCTCGCTGCGGCGATGATCGAGCTCGGAGACAGTGCGCGGGCGACGAGCCTGCTCGCCGAGAGCCTCGCCCTCGCGCGCGAGCTCGCCGAGCCGCACGGCATAGCGGTCTGCCTCGATACTTTCGCCGGTCTCGCGGCAACCGCCGGCGAGGTCGAGCGGGCTGCAACGCTGTTCGGCGCGAGCGACGCGGCCCGTGCGTCGATCGGTGCGAAACGTCAGCCCGATCACCAGATTCTCTATGACCGCTGGCTCGCCCGAACGCTCGCGGATCTCGACACGAAGACCTACGCGACTCATTACGAAAATGGGCGAGCGTTGACGCTCGACGAGGCGTGCGCCCTGGCCCTCGGTCACGAAGCAGCGCTGATTCCCTGAGCTGGAACGGTCCCTAGGCGAGCGGAAGCCGGAACTGCAGTGATGGACCAAGCGGCGACGCGCCCAGCTTCCAGGTCACGCGGTACCTCCCAGGAACGGTCACCGGGTACTGACGCGCATAGTTCACGGACGATCCCCACGTCGAGCCGCTCTGCCGGAAGACCGGGAAGGAGCAGCGGACGTGCCAAGATTGCGGACGGGAGCGTGCTTGGGAAAGGAGCGGCGTGTACGTCAGTCTCACACGGGTCAACACCTCAGATGAGCCAATCGAGAATGCGACGATCGTGGGCGAAGAGATGGTGAGGTGGCTTCGCGACATCGACGGGTTTTTGGGATTTCTGATGCTCTCGAGAGAAGAGACGACGCTCGGACTGAGCTTCTGGAAGACCAGAGAGATCGCTGAGCGCCACCGCGTCGCACGAATGGAGTTCCTCGAGCGGATGACGTCGGTCGCCAACGTGCAGGTGGAAGAGGTGCTCGACTACGAAGTCACCTTTGCGGAGCTCAAAGCGATCGCTGACTTCGCCGGCTAGTCGCCGGAACCGGCAACCTCCTTCGCCAGGCGAACGTAGTCGCCGCTCCGCGCATGCGGGATACTGGGCGGTGATGTGCCCCGACTCGGAAGGCGACGATGCCTGATCTACAACACCCTCCCGCCAAACCGACCCTCTACACCTGCCACGTCGGCCGCGGCGGGCCGTCGTTCCTCGGTCATGGGTGCCGCGGCGCTCACCAGGCTCTCGACGAGGCGGGAATCGAATACGAAAGCGTCATCTTCGGCAAGGGCCGTCCACGCGGCATCGGCACGACCGGCAGACGCCCAGACCTCAAGCGGATCAGCGGACAGGAGAAGCTTCCAGTGCTCGCGCTCCCAGACGGAACGACGGTGATCCGCGAGGCTGCCATCGTCGCCTGGGCCGCCGAGCACAAGCCGCCCAGCCGCTAGCGCCAATCCCTCCTAGTACCGCCCGAGCTCCTCGAGACGCTCGTCGCTGATCCCGAAGTGGTGAGCAACCTCGTGGAGGACCACGCGCCGGATCTGGCGGCGCAAACTTTCCCGATCGGCGCCGTAGAGGCGCTCGAGCGGCCCGCGGTAGATCGTGATCTTGTCGGGCAGGACGCCGCTGTAACCGCTTCCGCGTCGCGTCAGCGGAATGCCCTGATAGAGCCCGAGCAGCGGTTGACCAGATGGTGGCTCTCCTTCGACGACGATCGCGACATTGGAGATGACGTCTCGAAGGTCGCGAGGGAGTGAGGCCACAGCGTCCTCTACCTCCCGCTCGAAGTCGATCTCACCAGTCTCGTCATCGAGGTCCACGGACATGGGTCGAGCGTAGCGGGAGTCAGGACACCGACTATGGCTCGTCGAGGTCGAGGGCGATCAGCAAAGCCGTGCACAGGCGCGCAACTGATTCGGGATCGAGCTCACCGCGGCGACGGCCCACCGCCTGTTTCGGGATAGTGAACAGGTTGTCGCAGTTCGCAACGCATTCCCGCGCAAGTCCGTGCTCTCGGCCAAGCGGCACTTCCGTGGGAAGGCCGCGGATCGTTCCGGTTATCGCCGCGACCATGACGTTCGCCAGGATCGGAATCGCACGATCGCGCGTTACGACGACCACCGGGCGACGCCGTCTGCCGAGCTCGACGTCGTAGATCTCGCCGCGGTTCAGAGCGGCGCGCCGCCCTCGGCCCGGTCGAACGCGGCGAGGCCGGCCAGGCCGAGCTCCCCGACCCACTCTTCCTGCGGGTGCTTCCCATAGCCGGCGGCATACATCTGGTCGATCTCGTGCTGACGCTCCTCGCGCAGGATTCGTTCGAGCCCTGCGCGGAGCGCCTCGCTTCGGTTCGCGAACCGGCCACGCGCGACGGCGACGTCCAGAGCGGCCAGATCCGCATCTGTCAGACGAACTGGTACTTGTGTTGTCATACAAGGAGTATACCACCGCTCCGGCTGGCGGGCTGTCAGTTCGAGGGACGCGACTTGAGCCTCACGGACGAGCTGATTCAGCGGGTTCGTGACAGGGCCGGGTTCCGTAGCCGACGCGAAGGGCTTCCACGGGCTCTTCGACCGCGCGCGCGGGCCGACGCTCGGCATCACGTTCTTCGACAGCGAGGAGGCGAATCGCAACACGAGCAAGCGTTCGAAGACATGGCAAGTCGCTTCTCTCTGGAACGTGCGTTGCAGTTTCGTCACGGTGTCTGACACCGGGACGTGGCTACGAGTGACGAGAGGCAAAGACGTCGCTATAGGGGACACGTTGCGACAGCTGGAATCGAAGCCCGCTAAGAACCTCCCCGACCGGGATGCGCGGTCTACGTCGGAGGCATGGAGAAGTTGACGCACCTTTCAGAAGGACGCCCTCGCTTCCGCGAGGCCGTCGTTCGGCGACCTCGCGGAAGCGGGAGTGTCGTGCTACCTACAGCTGTCCGCGGATTGCTCCAGCCGGATACTTCGCCGTGTGGATGTTGACGTAGTAGGCACTGGGCTTCTTCTCGATAGCACTGATCAGGGACTTCGATGCCTTCACACAGCCTTTCGTCTTCAACGCGCCGGCGAAGAAGGCGACGACAACGGGGCCAGACGTTCCCTTCGGCGCTTTGTGGATGTGGGAGGCGTTCACTTTGCTGATTCCCTTCAGGCTCGAGAATGTCCAGCAGACCTTGCCCGTCCCGGCATTGAGCGTGATCACTGCCTTGCCGGATCCCTTCGCTTTCGGCACCTCATTGCTGCCGAGCAACGTTGTCGTGAACGTCTTGGTCCCCGCTGAAACGGCCGCTAGTGCAAGCGCTGGAAGGCACAGCAGGCCAAGCAGGCAGACGACGAGTACACGAGCACGCATACGTCCTCCGATCGGTTGCAGGTAGCCCCTTCTACCCCGATTGCCTGCCGGCGGTTTGCCACTCGCTCGCAATGAGCAAGTGGCTTCACACAGCAAGTCAAAGGCCGTCGACGTCGGCCGCGGGACCTAGCCGCGGCGAAACAGCCGAACGAGTGAGCGCCACATCGCGCCGAACCCGAGCCGGAGACCACCCACCGGCCGCGACTGCGCCGCGACCGCCGCAGCAGCCTCCTCCGGGCTCGCAGCGAGCTGCTTCTTCAAGCAGTCGGCGAGAGGCGCTGTAGTCGGCGGCTAGTTCGGCCTAGACTTTCCGCAGCCTCGCTCTAGCGGCCGACGAGCTAGCAAGGCGTCGTCTCGTCGGCGAGCGCGATACCGGTGACGAGCACGCCTCCCGACCGCGCATAGCTGACGAAGCTCGCCTCGCTCCTCGGGTCGCCGTAGATCGGTGAGTAACGCGGTGCGTGGAACTGCACGTCCGCGAATCCGTGCGCCGGCACGCAGACGGAGATCTGCTTGCTCGTCGGCTGCTCGCCGGCCTCTGCCGCCCAATTGCTCGCGTTCGAGTCGAGGCGAAACGTCCGCGGCGGAACGTCGTTTGGACCGCGAACCGAGACGGTCAGGAACCTCATCGTCGACTGCGTCTGCCCCGGTGCCGCGAAGACCCTGATCTTGCCAACGACCTTGGGAACGGTCCAACCGTCTCGGTAGAGGTCGAACGCGAGCCACGCGGCGCGCCACGGCCTGTCGACGGCGATCAACGCCACGCCCCGGTCCTGCCCTAGCTCAGCGCCGGCGAGCCGAAATCTCGTCTCTGCGATTCCCTGCACGGCGTAGACGCTGGGCGAGACGTTCGCGCGACCTGTGGTGCGATCGAAGGTCAGCTTCGTCTTCGGAAACGTTTCGGGCGTCCCGGTGAACGCCTGTTCGTACGTGGCGGCACGCTGCACCGATGCGTTCCAGAACTCGACGTTCCACCAGTAGGCGACGTTTTCCCAGTAGTTGCCGTAGAGGAACGGATAGGGAACCATCGTCACCTTCGCCCCCGGCCCGACCTTGCGGTCGATCCAATCGAAAACGCCACCCTGCTCGAGCGTGATCGGCCGCCCGCTCGTACCGTCAACGGTCAGGAGTCTGTTGAAGGCAAGAGCGGTCTCGGTGGAGACCGCTACGACGACGAAGACGAGCACGACGATCGTCAACTGCGCGCGACGTAGGAACGCTGAGCCAAAGAGGAAGAGGAGAAGAGCAACGATCGTTGCGAGCCCGAGGAGGACTCGCGCACCGTCGACCGAGCCGCCGGCGTCGAGAAGCGCGCCGTTGAGAACCGCCACCGGCGAGTCGACGTTGAACTTGTCGTAACGCACCACCGGCACGAACGAGAACGCGAGAGCGAGCAGCGCGGCCGAGCTGAAGAGCGACCAGTGCGGGCGGCGCTCCGCGCGCAGCGCCGCCGCAAAGGAAATCAGGACGAGGGGCACGACGTAGAACAGATAGCGGTCGTGCAGCCTTCCCTGGCCGAAGCGGAGGTCGTACGACGTCACCTCGACGAGAAGCGCCGCGAACGCGACGACGGCGATCGCTGCAAAGGCGTGTTGCTCACGCGCCCGCGGCTGCACGAAGTTCGCGAAGAGCCAGGCAAGCCCGAGCACGAACGGCAGGATCCCAAGGCCGAGGCCGAGTGGCGCGAGGTGCTCCAGTAGTGAGCGGCCCATGCCACTCGGAAGAACGTTTCCCTCGGCCGTCACCGAGTACGTGCCGAGTGCGCTCGACAGTCGGCCGACGGCGAGCAGCACGACCGCGGCGACCACCAAGGCCGCATATGCCGCCGCGAGCGGCCGATGCGACCCCACGAGCTTCCGTCCGGCAACTCGGACCCGGGACAGGCGGGACGGCGCCTCCGTGAACGCCAATTCGTGAACGTAGAACGCAATGGGAACGACGAGGAAGAGGACGAGGAACTGCGTTCGCGCGAGGGTCGCCACCCCGAGCGCGACGACCATCACGACGTCGTTGCGCAGCCGCGGCGAGAGGGCGGCACGGTAGATGGCCAGCACCGCCCACACGAACGCCGGATACGCCACCACCTCGGTCATGAGCATGGACGAGAGCGGGATCCACGGAATGCAAACGCTCAATGCAGCTACGAGATACGGCAGCCGCCGGCTCTCCGTAACAGCCCGTGCAAGCAGAAACGTCGGCAGGCACGCAGAGCTCATTACGAACGCATTGAGAACGTGCGCATCAAGCAGTGCCGGTGGAACGAGCCTGTCGTGGAAGAGCGGCGCAAGCAGCAGCGGGTAAAGCTGGTTGACGTTTCCGATCAACTCGCCGTGGATCTGCGGGAGCGGCGAACCGAGATTGGCGATGCTGATCGCCAGCCGCTCGTAGAGCAGCTCGTCGGTCATCACGTACCAATCGACGACCTGACTCGTGAGAACCGCAAGGCCTCCAGCGAGCGCGAGCCAGAGCGCGATCAACGGCAGCTCGATTCGGCGCGCGGCGGCAGTCAGTGACGCCGTGAACACGCCGTCACGAGGCGGAAGGTCGCGTGCGGCTGGCGGCGCGTCCACGTTCTCTCCTCCAGCGCAACCTACCCGGTCCAACGCTTGACCTTTCCGGCAGACGTGTCTGTAGGTAGGAGCCCAGTCCGCTCGCCGGAGGGGGAGGAACGCGATGTCAGGCCGGCGGGATGTTCTGGTTGATCCGGAAAAAGTTGTCCGGGTCGTACTTCTGCTTCAGCATGCGCAACCGGTCGTACTTCTTCGCGCCGTACGCGGTGCGGATTCGCTCCTCGCCCTCGTTCTCGAGGAAGTTGACGTACACCGTCTGATGCCACGGCTCGAGTGCTGACCAGAAAGAGCGCACCCACTCCCGTTCCTCGTCGAACCCTTCTGCCGTCTCGGTGCAGCAGCCGATGTTGTACGTGAACGCGGCCTGCCTGCCTCCGAAAGGCGTCTCGTCGTCGCCCACCCGGCTGACCGCTCCGCCCATCTGCCAGATCGGGAAGGACGTCAGGGGTGACTTGATCTGTAACGCCCGTTCCACCGTGATGTCGATGATCTCGTCGCTCAGCTCGGCGACGTCACAGCTCTTGAAGTAGTACCAACGCTGCGGGACGAAGCTCGGGTCGAGCATCGCCTGGTGCGTCAGATACGGCTTTGGCATGCATACGTCCGCGACCGGATTCCCGAACTCTCGCAGCGGCTTGATGAACTTCTCCCCCTCCTCCACGTCGCCGGCCCAGCAGACGATCACCATCACGACCGGCTTGCCGTGCAGCTCCGCCGGCACGAACGGCAAAGGCGGCGCCTTCCTGTGCACCACGATCGTCATGAGATCGTCCGGCGCGTCCGCGACCCAGTCGCGGTAGAAGCGCAGCACGTCTCCCGACTGCTCCATCGGCCAGAAGATCGGCCCGGCCAGGACCTGTGTGCCAAGCGGGACGCAGTTGAACTCGAACTCCGTGACGATCCCGAAGTTGCCGCCGCCCCCTCGGAGGCCCCAGAACAGATCCTGGTTCTCGTCCGCGCTCGCCTTGACGAACTCGCCGTCGGCCGTGACCACATCCATCGAGACGAGCTGGTCGACCGACAGGCCGTACTTGCGCTGGATCCAGCCGATCCCGCCGCCGAGCGTCAGTCCCGCGACGCCGGTGTGCGTGACGATGCCCGAGGGAACCGCCAGCCCGAACGCCTGCGTCTCCTTGTCGAGCTCACCGAGCAGCACGCCCGCCTGCACGCGCGCCGTGCGCTTCTCCGGGTCGACGCGCACGCCCTTCATCGGCTGTAGGTCGATCATCAGCGCGTCGTCCGCGACCGACAGGCCAGGGAAGGAGTGCCCGCCGCTCCGCACGGCGACGGGCAGGCCGCTCTCTCGCCCGAACCTCACCGCGGCGATCACGTCCGACACGCCCGCGCAGCGAATGATCAGCGCCGGGTGCTTGTCGAACGAGCCGTTCCAGATCTTGCGGTGGACGTCGTAGTCGGGATCGCCCGGGCGAACGACGTCCCCGCGGAATGGAGCCTCGTCGATCTGGATCTCGTCGGCGACCGCGGTCACGGCCGTAGTCTGGCACGAACCGGTCGTAGAAGCGAAACTCTGACGATGGTCTCCGAGACCCAGTACGCGAGAAGCGGCGACGTCAGCATCGCCTACCAGGTCAGCGGCGAAGGCCCGTTCGACATCGTCTTCGTTCCGGGCTCCGGATCCCATGTCGAGCAGGCCTGGGAGGTGCCGGTCATTCGCGCCTGGTTCGAGCGGTTCGGCTCTTTCGCCCGCGTGATCCACTTCGATAAGCGAGGCACCGGCATGTCGGACTCGGTGTCTCCCGCGACCGTCTTGGAGACGCGAATGGACGACGTCCGGGCCGTCATGGATGCATCAGGCTCAGAACGAGCGGCAGTGATCGGGCTGTCCGAGGGCGGGCCGATGAGCGCCCTCTTCGCCGCAACGTACCCCGACCGTGTCTGGGCGCTCGTGCTTTGGGGCGCAATGGCGAAAGAGACGCGGACCCCCGACTATCCCTGGGGCGATGACGAGGCCGTGAGCCTGCAGGCAATTGCCAACATCACCATCAACCTGAGCGATCGCCCCCGACGTCTGGAAGAACGTGCGCGGGAGGCGTGCCCAAGTTCTACCGAAGAAGAGATCAGGCTTCTTGCGACGTACTTCCGCAACGCGTTGACTCCGGGCGGCGCGGCCGACCTCGCCCGAATGAACCTGGCGATCGACATACGCGACGTGCTGCCGGCGATTCGGGTCCCCACGCTCGTGCTCCACAACACCGGCGATCCCTGGGTTGTCGTCGGTAACGGCCGCTATCTCGGCGAACACATTCCCGGCGCGACCTACAGGGAGTTCCCCACCGAGGGACACCTTCCATCGATCGGAACGACCGGCCCGTACCTCGACGAGATCGAGCGTTTTCTTCTTCAAGCCTGGGACGCGGGCGCGTGGGAGGAAAGTGAGCCCGACCGCGTCCTGGCCACCGTTCTCTTCACGGACATCGTTGGATCGAGCGAACATGCGACGACACTCGGCGACCGGGCGTGGCGCAAAATGCTCGAGCAGCATCACGAGCTCGTGCGTCGCCAACTCGTCCGCTTTCGCGGTCGCGAGGTCGACACGGCGGGCGACGGCTTCTTCGCCAGCTTCGATGGGCCGGCGCGGGCGATTCGCTGTGCGTGCGCGATCTCCGAGGCGGTGGGAGAGCTGGGTCTCGACGTGCGCGCGGGGTTGCACACGGGCGAATGTGAAGTCGTGGACGGCAAGGTCGCGGGAATCGCCGTGCACACCGGCGCCCGGGTAGCGTCGCAGGCGCAACCCGGCGAAGTGCTCGTCTCGAGCACCGTCAAGGATCTCGTCGCCGGCTCCGAGATTCAGTTCGCGGACCGCGGCGTCGCCGCGCTCAAAGGCATCCCCGGCGAGTGGCGGTTGTTCGCCGTCGAACGCTAGACGTCCCCGACAACCGAAGAACCGTTATCCGTAGGTCCGGGGCGCGCAGGACGTTCGGGGCGCGTGTGGGCGGACTAATTCCCCAGGATGCGACTAGGGATGGGGGGAATCGACTTCACTTTCGCGCTCGCAGTGGGTGCGTTCCTGCTGGCCAGCTGGGTCGACGCCAGGGTCGGGGACTCCCGCCCGGAGGCGCCCGCGAAGCGGATCGGGCTCTGTCTCCTCGGGGTGCTCGCCCTGCAGGCGTCGGTCGGGGGGCTCTACCTCGTCCAGGCAGCCGGCGCGTCCCAGGCCGGACTCATGGCTGCCGTTCTCGGCCTCTTCTTTCCGGCTCTGATCTTCGCGCTGCTCACCGGCCTGTGGCTGCTGCGGATGCTCGCCGACATCGTCGGCGTCGCACGCCGCTGATTTTCGCCCGCATCTGACTCGCAGGGCATGATTTGGAGGAATGCCGGAAGAGCGGGACGAGCTCGAGCAAGCCTGGCAGGCGCTCACCGAACGGGAGCGCCTGCTGCAGCAGACCATGGCCCGCCGCTCGGGCGAGATTGACGCACGGGCCCGTCGCTTCGACGAGATCGCCGCGGATCTCGATGCTCGCCGGCAGTTGATCGAGGACGCCGAGGAGGAACTCGTCGAACGGGAGCGGCGGTTGTCGCTCGGTGAACAGGAGCTCGAGGACCGCCGCGCCGAGATCGAGCGCGCCGAGAGCGAGGTCGAGCGGCTGCGCCTGCAGGCCCTTGAGCTCGACAGGCAGGCAAGCGAGCTGCGCGTGCTCGCGTCCGAATTGGAGGAGCGGGGGGATTGGATCGCGACTGCGTCCGCCGCGCTCGAGGCGCAAGAGCGTCGCGCAGCCGTGGTCGCGGAGCAGGAAGCGGAGCTCGAAGGGCGTTGGGCCGAGCTCAAAGACGAAGAGCGCGTCCACGACTCTGCGTCGCGGCAGCTCGACGCGAAGGCCGCGGAGCTCGAGGCGCGCGCGGCCGAGCTCGTTGCGGGAGAGAAGAAGCACGCGCAGGCGCGGAGCGATGTGGAGCCGCGCCTCGAAGCCGCGAAGAACCTTCAGCGTGACCTCGAGCAACGAGAGCAGCGGCTGGTCGCGCTCGAAGCGCGCCACGCCGAGCAGGAGAAGCAGCTCGGCCGGCGCGCCGCGAAGCTGGCGGTCACCGAGACGGAACTTGCGAACAAGCTGCGCGACGTTCGCGAGGCGGAAGAGCGGATTCCGGTGCTAGAGGAACGCGCGCTGCACCTCGATGTGCGCGCACGTGACCTCGAGCGCGTTGCGAAAGAGCTGGACGAGCGCGGGACCTGGCTGACGGAGGCGGTGACGCGTGTCGAAGCGCGCGAGACCGAAGCGGCCGAACAGGTCGAGCGCGCAACGGCGGAGGTGCGGCGGGTCGAGCGGCGCGAGCAGGAGTTCGAGGACTGGTCGGCGCGGCTCGACGATCGCGACCGGCGGCTGACCGAGGCGTACGAAGCACTCACGGAGCGACGGCGGCGCGTGCGCGAGGACGAGATCGGGCTCCAGCCAAGCGAGCCCGGCTAGGCGCTAGAGCTCGTAGGCCATCAGGATCGCGTCGACGTACTGGTCGCCGCGCATGTAGTGCTTGCGGCGGTAGCCCTCCTGGACGAAGCCGAAGCGCTCGTAAAGCTTGATCGCTGCCTCGTTCCACGGGAAGACGTGCAACTCGAGCTTGTGCACGCCCGCGCGGCGCGCCCAGTCCACGGCCGCGTCCAGCAGCGCCGTGCCGATGCCGCGCCGGCGATGCGACGCGGCGACCATGAGGCCGATGTCCGCCACGTGACGGCTTGCGGGATGCTGGTCGCGTGCGATCGAGAGGCGGCCGACGATGAGGCCCTCGTCCTCGGCCACGAAGACGGCTGCGTTCGGGTAGCGCCGGATCGCGCGCAGGTAACGCCGCTCGTCGGAGACATTGCGCCAGCCGTTCGTCGTCACGAGCCAGCCCTCCGGCT
>JALYLY010000024.1 GCA_030773975.1 Actinomycetota bacterium
GGGCTCGAGAAGTGGCGGCTCATCGAGGTCGCCCCACCGTTGCGCCTCCGCGGCTCGGTCGTCGGCGTGTTCTCCGACGGCTGGACCGGCGCGTTCAGCGCCTACACGCGTTATTCGACCCAGGGCAATCGGGCGGGACGGATTCGCGTCATCGTCTCCCGCGCGGCCTGGGGCGGGCCGAACAAGACGGGGCACGTCACCGTCGCTATCGGACCAATGGTCATCGGCGACGACAAGCAGCCGCATCTGGGCAAGCCGACCGACGTGAAACGGTTCGAGATCCGCAGCAAGAAAGAGGTCCCGGTCGTGCTGAACGCACCGGGGCCGCGCTTCCGCGTCGAGGTGACCA
The DNA here is from genome assembly GCA_030773975.1 of Actinomycetota bacterium. GTDB lineage: Bacteria > Actinomycetota > Thermoleophilia > Gaiellales > Gaiellaceae > 3-1-20CM-4-69-9. The sequence continues at coordinate 350 of JALYLY010000024.1, forward strand.
TCACTCCGACTTTCGTACCGAAGGCGCTCTCGTCCGATCAGACGGACAACCGCCACCTGGGAGCGAAGGTGAGCTACGTGTTCTTGTCGCCGCGGAAAGCCGCGCACAAGTAGCTGAAGCGCACGGTGAGCAGGAGTCGTGCGACCGGGCCGCTCCGCTCGAGCGCATAGAGCGCACTCGCCATCGATTGCGGTAAGGAGACGTGCTGGGGCGAGAAGAACGGACGCAGCTCCAGCTGATCGAAGCCTGCTGCGCGTACATCGGCAGAGACGTCGTCGACGCGGTATTGCCGCGGATTCAGGTCAAAGACGAACTTCCGTTCCGTGTACCCGGCAACGCGGCGAAAGAAGGCAGCGCGGTCCTGCGCGTAGTAGATCGCGCGGAAGCAGGTGGTCGCCGCCACAGGCTCGAGGGGCTCGTAGGCGTCGAGGTCACCGAGCAGGACGTTGCGTCCACGTCGTTGCCCGGCCTTGACCATCTCGGGACTCGCATCCAGTCCCACGTAACGCACTCCCGGCAGGTGCTCGGCGGCGGCCGCGTCGCCACACGCGAGATCCAGCAGGGTGTCGCCGTGTTCGAGCGGTGGGCCCAGGCTCAAAACGAGCTTTGCACGGTGGGCGAGATACGTCGCCGCATCCGCGTAGGCGATCTCCGACCAGCGCTCCGCAGTTGCGTCGTATTTGTCTCCCGTCATCGCAGCGCGAAGAGACGTTCGGGATGCTTGCGCAGGAAACGCAACATCGCGTGCAGGTGCCAGAGGTTCCGACGCGTGAAGAAATGCTTGTCGATCACCGCCTGATATTCGTGGTGGACCACGGCACTCGGTACCCACCAGCGCTCCCAGCCCGCCTTCATAGCCCGGTAGCTTAGGTCGATGTCCTCCACGTAGAGCTTGTAACCCGAATCCCACCCGTGAATCTCGTCGAGCATCGTTCGGCGCATGACCAGGAAGGCGCCCAGCATCGTGTCCACCTGCAGCGGCTCGTCGTCGGGTGCGTCGAGGAGGTAATGCCGGCGCTGCCAGCGCAACGGAGGGAAGAGCGATCGCAGCGGCGTCCGTCTTACGATCGTCCCGCCGACCGTGGGAAAGCTGCGCCGCGAGGCCTGCAGGGTGCCGTCCGGATTGATCATCCTGGGTCCCGCGATGCCGCACCGCGGATGCGCGTCGGCGAAGGCGACGAGGTCGCGCACGCAGTCCGGCTCCGGGATTGCGTCCGGGTTCGAGATCACGACGTACTCGCCGGTTGTCGCGGCGATGCCCTTGTTGACGTTCGCCGAGAAGCCGAGGGCACGGTCGTTCTCCAATACGTTTGCGTCGCCGGCGAAGTTCCCCGGCCGGCTCCCGGGGCCGTTCGCAACGACGACGAGCTCGTCGACCTGCGCCCTCAATGCGGGAAGCGAAGCGCGCAGCAGCTCGGCCTCGCCGGGCCCGGTCGCGACGAACACGCCCGAGACCTTCACGCTGCGAGGACGCTCCGATAGACGTCGGCGGTGATCCGCGCGGTCTCGCGCCAGGAGAACGCCTTCGCCCGTTCGAGGCCTAACGCGGAAAGACGCGCCCGGTCCGCGAGCGCACGGCGGACGCCGTCGGCGAGGTCCTCGGTGAAGATCGCCGCGTCGCCGGCGACCTCCTGCATCGCCTGCTCGGGTGCCGCCACCACGGGCGTCCCGCAGGCCATCGCCTCGACGACCGGCAGACCGAAGCCTTCGTAGCGCGACGGGAACACCAGGCAAGCGGCCTGCTGGTACAGCCGTACGAGCTCGTTTTTCGGAACGTAACCGCGTACGTCCGCGCCCCGGCGTCTGAGCTCGGCTGCGAGCTCTTCGTCCTTCGGCGGCCCCACCACGACGAGCTTGCGCCCGACGGCGTTCGCTGCATCGATCGCAGCAAGCGGCTGCTTCCGCGGCTCGATCGCGCTGACGAAGAGGAGGAACGAATCGTGCTCACCCGCCGGCACGAACGCCGGATCGGGCGCGAGCGGCGTCACGACGATCTTGTCCGGAGGCGTTCCGTACAGCTCGATCAGATCGCGCTTCGTCCGCTCGGAGATCGCGAGCACGCGCTCGGCCTTCCGCACCGCGCGACGCACGAAGACCTTGAAGGTCGCGAGATCCCAGAAGCCGAAGACACTCGGGTCTCTCTCCCAGGAGAGGTCCTGCACGGTGACGACCGCAGGCGAGGGGCACCGCAGCGGCAGTGCATGGATGAAGTGCGCGACGTCGGGCCGAAGCCGCTGCAACAGACGTGGAAGCGCAACCGCCATGCGCAACTCCTGCGATCGAGCGGCAAGCTGCACCGCCTCGATTCCGTCGGGGACGAGCTCCGGGTCTCGCGTCACGGCGGCGATACGAAGATCCTCAGCGACAGCCGGGAGCTCGCGCAGCAACTGCGTGACGTAGGTCTCGTCGCCGGTTCGGCGGCGTCCGAGCACGTCGGCGTCGACGAGCACGAGCGGCCGTTGGGTCACTCTGCGGCCTCGCGGTAGACCTCGACGGTCGCCGCGGCTACGGCATCCCAGCGAAAGGCGCGCGCCCGCTCGAGCCCACGTGCGACAAGTGCGTCACGCTCCCCAGCGGCGCGTTCGATGCCGGCGGCGATCTCAACGGGATCGCGCGCATCGACGAGGACGGCGGCTCCGTCCGCGACCTCCTCCATCGCGGTGCCCCGGGTGGTGACCACGGGGGCGCCGCACGCCATCGCCTCCAAGATGGGAATTCCGAAGCCTTCGTAGAGCGAGGGGTACGCAACACAGGTAGCGCCGCGGTAGAGGCGCGCGAGCTCTGCGTCGTCGACCTCCCCGAGCCAGCGAACACCGTTCCCGCGGACTTCGACTCCACCCCAGCCGCGCGCCCCCACGACGCGCAGCTCACGGTCGGTGCGGCGGACGGCCTCCACGAGACGGTCGAGGTTCTTGCGCGGTTCGAGCGTGCCGACGGCTAGGACGTAGTCCCCGTCCTCGGCCGGGCCTTCGCGGGTGAACTCGTCGCCGACGGCGTTCGGAACGACACGAATCTTCTCGTCCGGCACTCCGAGCAGCTCGACGAGCTCACGCCGCGTGAACTGGGACACCGCGATCACCCGTTGCGCCGCACGAAGGACGCCCGGCACCACGCGTGGGCTGTACGCCCGCGTCCAGCGGTTGAACGCTTCCGGGTGCCGGAGCACGGCAAGGTCGTGCACGGTGACGACGAGCGGCACTCGCGGGCGCAGGGGCCCGCGATACGTCGGACAGTGAAGGACGTCCGCGGTGCTTTCGCGTCCGACCAGAAACGGATACCAGACTCCATCGCGTGCCAAGGTCGACAGGCGGCTCTTCCCCCCGAACGAGCGGGTCGAGACGGCGACGTCGTCGAGCCGTTGGAGCTCGCGCATCAGCCCTTGCAGATAGCGCGCTGTCCCCGCACGGGTCTGGGCGAGCGGGGAGACGTCGATCGCGACGCGCATCACAGCGCGTCAGCGTAGCTCTGTAGGTGAATGCGGCCCGTTTCGAGCCAGTTGAAGCGGCGTGCGTGGGCCAGGCCGCGTGCGACGAGCTCTTCACGCTCCGCGAGCGCGCGGCCGAGCGCGTCGGCGAACGCCTCCGGGCTCTCCGGATCGGCGCGAACTGCGGCATCCCCGCAGGCCTCGTCCAGCGAAGGGTGCGAAGAGACCACGCAGGGAACGCCACACGCCATCGCCTCGATGATTGGAATTCCGAAGCCCTCGAACCGCGACGGGTACGCGAAGACCTCCGCGCCGCGATAAAGGGCAGGCAGCTGCTCGTCGGTGACGTAGCCGTGGCCGCCCTCACCCAGAGACAGCAACGTGAGGTCGTCGCCGCGCAGCCTCAGAGCGGCCTCGACGACGCCGCGGTTCTTGCGCCAGTCCTCCGTCGCGGTCGTGAAGACGTACGGGCGGCCGATTTCGTGCCGCTCCCCGTCGGGCCGGTAGCGAGCGTCGACGCCGGGATACGCAACGCGGATGCGCTCACGCGGGATCCCGAGCTGTTCGACGATGTCGTTCGCCGTGTGCTCCGCGTTGGTGAAGACGATGTCGCAGCTCGCCGCCGCTCGAGCGGTCGCAGTATGCATTCGCACCGTACGTGGATGCAGCCGCTCGGGATAACGCAGCGGACCGAGATCGTGGATCATCGTGGCGCGGACGAGCGGTCGTCCCGGTGGGACCATCCAGTCCGTGAAGTGCAACACGTCCGTGTGGCCGAGGAAGCGCTCCGCCGGCGGACGTCCCAGCCGGCTCCACGTCGTGCGAACCGCGTGCCCGAACGGCACCGTCGCGACATGCCGCTCGACCGGAAGATCCGCCAGAGCCTCGTCGAGCAGTTTCCGCCCGCGGATGCTGACCGGACCGAAGACGACCAGCTCCTGCGATCCGTCCGCCGCCTCCACCATCCCCCTAAGAGCGCCGAGGATGTAGTTGCCGACGCCCGTCCGCGGATGCGAGAGCGGCGTGACGTCATACGCGACCCTCACGGAGCGGCGTAGCGGAACTCGAGGAAGTGCACGCCGAGGACGCGGGGATCCGCGGGCCCGGGGACGGCTGTGGGACTCACCGTGAAGGTCGCGACGCAGACCCCGTCGCGCGGGTGCAGCGGGACGGTCAGCGTCGCCTCGTCGTTGGAACGGAACGTCACGCTCCTGCCGTCTGCCCGCACAGTCTGTGGACGGCCGATGAGATTCGGGTCGCGGCTCAGCTGCGCCGTGACCGCACCGCCCGCGCAGCGAAACCGTGTGTACGTCACCCGCTTTCCGGACCAGGTATCGCTGGGATAGAGGCCGCGCACGCGGTAGCCGATCCGCACGAGCCCGTGGGTTCGCCGTAGGATCATCCCCCTGCCCTCGTCACGCGCGACGACGGTGCCGGCGAGAGAAACGCTCGCCTCGCTCAGGACGTAGGCGTGACGCACCGGCTTCCCGTCGGCCAGCAGCACGCCGTCCGGCCGTAGCGCCACCTGGGTCTCGGGCAGTCCGCCCATCGACGGCTGGCGCAGGTCGTACACCGGCCCGATGCTGCGGTTGTAGAACTCGTTCTCCCACAGCGTGTCCGGATGGTGTGTTCGATCTTGGCCGGAGAAGACGAACGCCACGTCGGCATCTCGGCCGACCGCAGCGTCGATCCAGTCGCGCCTTGGCGCGGTGATGCCCTGGTACAGCGCACCGACGGACGCCTTCGGGAAGCCGTGGCCGAAGCGCTCGATTCGCTCCGTGGCAAACGCGAACCAGAGCAGCACGACCGCAGGTAGCACAAGCGCGTAACGCGCCGAGATGGAGAAGAAGAGGAGGCCGATCGCCGCAGCCGCTGCGACGACCACGACGGGGATCGTGTCCAGTCCGACGATCGTCTCCTGAAGCCACCAGAGCGGCAGCAGGGCGAGCGTGTCCGACTCTGCCGAGGTATCGATGAGGCGGTGGTACGGAATCGCTCCGGGCAGCGCGGCCGCGAGCACGGCAGCGGTCGCGGCGGCGCGAGGAGGTCTCGGCATTCCCCGCTCGATCCACGCCAGGAGTGCGATCAGGAACAGTGGCGCGACGTAGAACAGGTTGCGCTCCTGGATGCGAGGCGAAAGCGCCGACGCGAAGGCGCCGACTTCGAGCAACAACCAGGCCGTCAGCGGCAGTGCCGCGGCGAGAAAGACGCGGAGCGGACGGTCGAGCGAACGGCCGACGAAGGTCAGGAGTACGAGCGCCGCAAACGGCGCGATGCCGACGTAGAGGTCGAGCTCGGCGACGTGGAAGATGACCCACTTGAGCACCTGATCGGGCCGGTAAGTGGCGTGGCCGGTCACGCTGTAGCTGCCCAGCACGTCGTACGGGGAATGGCCGCGGGCAAGCTGGACGACCAGCACGGCCACGACGGCGGCAGCGAGCGCAGCGTAGAGAACGCGGAAGTCGGCGAGCATCCGCAGGCGGCGTCGGTCCAGCCACGCGAGCAGCAGCGGCGCCGTCGCGACTGCGGGAAGGAGCACGATCGCCTGCGGGCGGGTCAGGAACGCGAGCGCGCACAGTCCGAGCAGCACCAGTTGCCGCTGGATCGTGGGGCGCTCGAGCGCGAGCACGAGGGCAAGCGCCACGCACGCGAACAGCGGATAGAAGACGGTCTCTGTCATCAGCGTGCCCGTGTACATCAGCGACGGCACGGCGACGGCGAGCAACGCTGCGAGCAGCGAAGGAATGGGAGTCATTACCCGGCGCGCGAGGAAGTAGACCGGGATCGCGGTCAGCGACATCAGCACCGAGCCGATCGTCTTGGCCGCGGCGTACGCATCCTGGACGGAACCGAAGACACGCCATGCCGGCGCGATCAACAGCGGATACACGACGCCGTATGCGCCGTGGTGCACGTCGCGGATGAGGAAGTGACCTGTCTGCGCGAAGCTCTTGGCGAGCTCCGAGTAGATGAGCTCGTCGACCATGATCCACGGGGCGACGACACGGCGTGACAGGCCGTAGCGAAAGACCGCGGAGAGGACGACAAGCCCGGCGAGCCACGCCCAGACCGGAACGCGGGCAAGAGGGCTGCGCTTCGGCTGGGGCGCGGGCTCCGGCCGGCCGTTACGGGCCAGCCCGACGTCGTCGAGGCGGCCTGCGAGCTCCGCCGCGAAGGGCGTCCCGGGCTCGATGCCGATCTCGGCGGCGGCCTGCGCGACCTCGGCCACGACCGCGTCAGCAACCGTAGCCCCGCCCGCGGCTTCTTCCAGCGCGGCCGCGTAGTTCTCAGCGACGCGTCCGAGATCGTGCTCACGACGAACGTATGCGCGCGCCGCATCGCTCATCGCGAGCTGCGTGGGCTCGCTCGAGGCGAGCAGCTCCAGTGCGGTCGCGAGCGACGCGATCTCGTCCTCGTCCACGGGCACCTTCAGCGCGACGTCGTCCGGCAACTCCGAGAACCAGCCGAGATCGCTGACGACGAGCGGCCGTCCGAGCGCGAGCGCGCGGATGGCGCTGCCCGAGGTCTCTCCCATCGTGGGCGAGCGCAGCGAGATGCAAGCGCCGCACGCCGCCATCAGCGACCAGAGCTGCTGCTCTTCGACGTAGCCGATTCGCTCGACGCCCTCCGCTGCGAATCGCTCCGCGTCGAAGCCGGGCGATGCGGATCCGACCAGCAGGAGCTTCGCGGTCGGATGACGCTTTCGCATCAAGCCGAACGCCTCGACCAACTGTGGGATGCGCTTGCTCGCATTGAGATGGCCGAAGCAGCCGAAGAGCGGCCGGCCGTCGATCTGCGCGGGGAGAACCTCTGCCGCGGGCCAAGCGGGATGCTCGATCCGCCAGATCGGACCGTGGTAGCCGGCCTCGAGCACGCGTTCCTCCACATAGTGCGAGTGAACGATCAGGCCCGTGGCGTTGGCGAGCACCTCGCCGGCGAGCGGGAACTCGTCGGGCCGTGTCTCCCACGGGGGAGACACACGGCCGTCGAGAACGCCGTGCGCGAGTAGGCGCCCGGGAATGCCGGCGTCGCGCTCCATGGCGGCGAGATAGCCGTGGCCGTCCTTTCGGCCGATCGTCAGCCCTGCGACGAGGTGGTGGAGGACGAAGTCGTGCAGGACCACCACGCCCGGCCTTCGTTTCAGCGCGTCGACGATCCAGCCGTGCGCTTCCGGATCGTTGCCGACGTGGTAGAGCGCAACGTCGGCGGCAACGGGCCGCGTGCGTCCGCGCCGTACGACGACGATCTCCACGAGCTCGGCAAGCGCGGGCAAAAGGAGCGCGGAGTAGTCGGCTATCCCCGACCGTTCTGGCGGCAGCGGGGAGTAATAGGCAACTCTCACGCGAGCAGGCGCGCGATCGTCTCGTCCCAGGACACGCGGCGCGCGATCTCCTTTCCCGCCCGGCCCCACGCGCGGGCGTCGTCGACGTGGTCCCGCAGCCAAGAGCACGCCTCCGCAAGAGCCGCAGCGCGCGGCTCGATCACGAGCCCGGTCGCCCGGTCGGTCACGACCTCGAGCGGCCCGCCGGCGTCCGTCGTGGTGACGACCGGCTTCTCGGCGAGAAACGCTTCGAACGGGACCATGCCGAAGTCCTCATCCACCGGTGCGTAGTACACGGCGAGGCAGCGTGCGTAGAGCCCTGCGAGCTCTTCTTCGCCGATGCGCCCGGTGAAGCGCGCGCGCCCGTCGAGCCCGTGCCTGCGCGCAACGTCCTCGAGCCGCTCGCGGTCCGGACCGTCGCCGACGATCACGCAGTGCAGCGTCGAGTCGGTGGCCAGCGCGTCGAGCAGCAGCTCGTGGCGCTTTGCGCGGTCCAGGCGGCCCACCGAGAGCACGAAGTCGTCGTAGCTCTCAGTCCGGTACGGCAGCTCCTGCGGCGGGTGCGGCATCACCTCCGCGGCGATTCCCGTAGAGCGCTGCAGCCGGTCGGCGACGTTGCGGGAGGTTGCGAACACCTTCTTCGCCTCACCGAGAGCCACACGATCGAGCCGCTGGACGGCGCGGCGCGTCGCGCGCTCCTCCGCGCTTTCACCGAACTGCCCGAGCTCGGTGCGGTCGAGGTCGTAGGCCTGCCGGAACTGGTGCAGTAGCCACACCACTTTGTTCGGATGTCGGACTGCATAGGAGGGAAACTTCGTCGCGATTGCCAGCTCGATCGGGCGTCCGTCGGATTCACTCAGGTCGAGCAGCCGCCAGAGGAAGGCCTGCGAGAGCACGCGCTCCGCCGGATACCACTTGTAGGGAACGGTGACGAGATCCGTCTCGTGCCCGCGAGCGCGAAGCTCGCCGACCAGATCGTCGGCAAAGATCTCGGCCCCGCCGCGCTCGAACGGCACCTGCGGTGCGCAAACGGCGATCCTCATCTCCGGCCTTCTAGAGGTACACGCGCGACTGACCGGGTCCCACCACTCCCGCCCACCAACACCCTAAGGAGAAAGGCGACACGTGTCCGTGTCACGAGCGCAACGTCTCCGCGCCACAACTACTCATGCGTAGCCGTTCGCGCCAGGAGGGCATAGTCGAGCGGGGCGAACAGGAGGTCGTTCAGGCTGCGGACGTTGGCGGCGATCACCGGGTCGTCGGGCTCAGTCAGCCGCTCGGCGGGCTCGTTGAGAAATCGGATCTCCGTCTTCGCGAACCCCGATTGGCGGGCGAGCAGCTCGAGCGTCTCGGGCACGAGCGGCTGCGCGTGCGTCAGGTCTGCGAAGTAGTTGCGCAGCGCGATCGGTGAGAGAGGATTGATCGTCTCTGCGATGAGAACGCCGCCGGGTCGCAGCTTCGCGGCGGCGAGCCGCAGGGCCTGCACGAGCGTCGGGGCCGGCAGGTGCTCGACGACCTGGCCCATGAAGATCGCTCCGAGCGAGCCCGCGCTTACTCCTTCGAGGTAGTCGATGAGGTCTGCCTGCTCGACCTCGAGGCCGTCGCCGCGCGCGTACGCGACCATGTCGGCGTCGGCATCGATGCCGCGTGCCTCCACACCGGCCTCCCGCAAGAGCCCCAGCAGCTCGCCACGCCCGCAGCCGATGTCGAGCACGGGCGCGTCATGCCGCAGATCGTCGAGGTAGCGTCGTTGGCGCTCGCGGATGGACTCGACGCTGCCGCGCATCCTGCTCTCGAAAGCGAAGTAGTCCGGAACCGACGCGGCGGCCGGTTGTGTCGCGACCGTCGCGGGCGCGGGCACGCCACCGGTGGCCGGACCGCGGCGCTCGAGACGCGCGAGCCGTTCCTCCAACTCCTGCACGAGTCGCTCGGCCTGCTCCCGTGCGGCCGCGGAGGAGTCGGCCCGCTCCGACAGGGCGTCGACGAGCTTCAGGACGGAGTCGTTGAAGACACGCTGGTCGGCGGCAAGCGGCTCGACGTACCAGCGCATGAGCTTGCGGAGGAAGCGCTTGACGACTCCCTTGGGGCCGCCGCCGGCCGGATGCTCGGCCGTAACCGGCCAGAAACGCTCCGCGAGCGCCCGCGTCGAGGCGTATTCGGCCCCCCGCGAGTCCTCATGGACGGCACCACGTCGAAGCTCCTCGCGGAGCCGATCGAACAGGGCGGCGACATCGATATCCTCCGGCGAGGAAATACCTGCAGGCGCCGGGTTTTTCGCCTCCGGCCCGGACATTCGGATGATTGTACGGGGCGCGCCTGTCAGTGGTGGGATTCCCCATCAAACGCTTACGGCTTGATAACGCGCTGTCGCCCGCTCTTGTTCTTGAGCTTCACGGAAGTCTTTGCGCCTCGTGCAAGCGCCTGAATAAAGGTTGGATCGGATTGGCCGCCAAGAACGAGGGCTGAACCGTCCTCTGTTGCCGCGATCTTCACGTTGGGCCGGCCGTCCGACGTATGGAGGCGAAGCAGCACGGTCTCGGGATATCCGGATGTCGCGGGGAAGACTGTGATGCTGGCTCGGACCCGCCCGCGATCATCCACGATTTCAAGCCCACGGCCTCGGAGTACGGGTGCCACGCCCTGTGCTTCCTGTGCTTCCGCCGCACCAGGTCGAAAAACCGTGAGCGTCAACAGGAAGACATTGCCGAGGATCAGTGCGATGAGAATGAGTCGTTGAGCTTTCATGCCATTCCTCCTGTCTTGAGGTGCGTCGGAGAACCATCGCTTCGAGCAAGACGCTGGGGACACATGTACGGCGGCCGTATTGCCTGTTCCAAGTCACTCAGTGGAGGGCACGCACGTAGTGCCATGCCTGGGCCAGGCCGAGCTGACGCATCGCCACCAGCAGAAGGGCATAGAGCGCCAGCCCCGCCGCCGCCGCGGGCACCGCGCTCAGGACGAGCGAGGCGCCGCCGAAGGCGAGCGCGGTCGCCGCCGCGACGAGGATCGAGAGGCGCCCCAGCCCGACGACGGTCAGGGCCAGCATGCGAGGTGCGAGCGAGGCCATCAGCGCGAGCACGACGAGGAGCGTCGAGACGCCGAGCGCGACCGTCACGCCCGTCAGGCCCCAGAGGGCGCGGCCGGCGATCGAGATGGGGATATCGACCGCGACGGCGGCGATCGCCAGCGGGAT
>JALYLY010000025.1 GCA_030773975.1 Actinomycetota bacterium
TCGAGATCGCGCTCGTTCCCATCACGACCGCCGGCGACCGCGACCGCACACGCCCTTTCGGGGAGATCGGAGCGCGCGGCGTCTTCGTCAAAGAGCTGGAGGAAGCGCTGCTCGACGGTCGCATCGACGTCGCCGTGCATTCCGCGAAGGACATGACCTCCACCGACACCGAGGGCCTCGCGGTCGGCGCGTACCTGGAACGCGAGGATCCTCGTGACGCGCTTTGCGGCACGCCGGAGCTGCGGGCGGGAATGCGGATCGGCACCGCTTCGGTCCGGCGGAGGGCGCAGCTGCTCGCCCTCGAGCCGACCCTCTCGATCGAGCCCTTGCGCGGCAACATCGACACGCGACTGCGGAAACGCGGCGAGCGCGGGCTCGATGCGATCGTTCTGGCGGCCTGCGGTCTCGACCGCCTCAACCTCACCGGCGAGATCGGGCGCCGCTTCGAACCGGACGAGCTGGTCCCGGAGGCGGGGCAGGGTGCGTTGGCGCTCCAGGTGCGGGCGGGCGAAGAACACCTCGTCGGCGCGGCCGACCACGGCGAGACCCGGCGGCGCGTCGAGGCCGAGCGCGCCTGCGTCGCCGTCATCGGGGGCGGGTGCCTCGCTCCGATCGCCGCGTATCACGACGGCGTGCAGCTCACCGCGCTCGTCGCGGCCGAGGACGGCAGCTGGATCGAGCGTCGAAGCGGTCAGGATCCCGGCGAGGTCGCAGCCGCACTGATGCCGTTCGTCTCGGCCTGACATGCGCGTGATCGTCACGCGGCCGCGGACGCAGGCAGAGCCTTTGTTCACCGCCCTTCGGGCGAAGGGGTTCGAGCCGGTCGCATGCCCGGTGATCGAGACCGAGACGATCGACGACGGCCCGATCGACGTCAGCGGCTACGACTGGGTGATCGTCACGAGCGCGAACGGTGCCGCGGAGCTCGACGCGCGACACACCGGCGAGTTGCCGTGTGTCGCAGCCATCGGAGAGACAACGGCGGCCGCACTTGCGGGGCGGGGCATCGCGGTCGACTTCGTGCCCTCCCTCGCATCGCAGGAAGGGCTCCTGGCCGAGCTGCCGCGGCCGGTGGGTCGTGCCCTCTTCGTCGGCGCCGAGCGTGCGCGCCGACTGCTCGTCGACGAGCTTCCTGCCGACTTCCGCGCTGTCTACCGCACCGTGGAGCTCGTGCCGTCGCCGCCCGACGGTGAGCTCGTGCTGCTCGCCTCGCCTTCCGCTGCGCAGGCGTGGGCGAAGCTCGGGTCGACCGTCCCGGCGATCACGATCGGACCGCAGACGACGGCCGCTGCGCTCGATGCGGGCCTGACCGTGGTGGCGGAGGCCGGCACGCAGGATGTCGCAGGCCTCGTAGACTCCGCCGCGCGGTGGCGAGCTTCATCACGTTCCTGACGGACTTCGGCCTGCAGGACGACTTCGTCGGCACCTGTCACGGCGTGATGAAGCGGATCGCGCCGGAGGTGAAGATCATCGATATCACCCACGGCATCGCGCCTCAGGCGGTTCTCCAGGGAGCGCTCACTTTGGCGAACACGCTGCCGTTCATGCCCGAGGGAGTGCACCTTGCCGTCGTCGATCCCGGAGTCGGCGGCGCGCGGCGCCCTCTCGCCCTGCGCGATGCACAGGGCCGCATGTACGTCGGACCGGACAACGGGCTGCTTATTCCCGCGGCCGAGAAGCTGGGTGGGATCACTGACGCGCACGAGCTCGCAAATCCCGAGTACGCGCTCGAGTCGGTCTCGCGCACGTTTCACGGCCGTGACCTCTTCTCTCCCGCGGCCGCGCATCTCGCACTCGGCGTTCCACTCAGCGAGCTTGGCCCGCCGATCGCCCCCGATTCCCTGGCTCGTCTCGACATCCCACAGCCGGACGTCGGCTCGACGCGCGTCCACTCGACCGTCCTTTCGATCGACCGCTTCGGGAACATCGGTCTTAACCTCGACCGTTCGCACCTCGACGAGGCCGGCCTCGTGCCGGGAACGCGTGTCGAGCTACAGGCCGGCCCCGAGCGTTACTACGCGGTCGCGGCGCGCACGTTCGCCGACGCACGGCCGGGCGACATCATCCTCTACGAGGACGCCTATCGGAACATCTCGATCGCGATCAACGGCGGCAACGCCGCGGCCATGTTCGGGATCAAGGAGGGCCAGGACATTCGCATTCACCTGGACGCGTTTTGAACCGGCGAGACCTCGGCCAGAAGTTTGCGCGGCTGTCGACGAACGCGGTGCTGCGCAGCCCGCGGCTCTGGCGGTTCTTTCGCCCGCTCGTGCGCCGGCAATTCGACGCGATCGCCGCGAGCTGGGACACGATGCGCGACCCCACGCATCTCGCGCCGTACGAGGCTGCGCTGGCTGAGGTCGACCCGGCTCCGTCCAAAGCGCTCGATCTCGGCACGGGCACCGGTCAGGGCGCCTTCGCGATCGCCCGGCGCTTTCCACATACGCAGGTGGTCGGCGTTGATCTCGCTGAGGGGATGCTGGCGGAAGCGCGCCGCAAGACGCCGGCCGAGCTCGCCGAACGTGTCCGTTTCGAGAGCGGCGACGCGTCCGCGCTCCCGTTCGAAGACAGTTCGTTCGCGCTCGTCGCGCACGCGAACATGATCCCGTTCTTCGACGAGCTCGAGCGCGTGCTCGTTCCCGGCGGCCAGGCGGTGTTCGCGTTCTCGCTCGGCCCGGGGACACCGATCTACGTCACGCCGGAGCGGCTGAGAGAAGAGCTCGGACGGCGTGGATTCGCGGAGTTTGCGGAGTTCGCCGCCGGCAAGGGCACTGCGCTGCTTGCCCGCAAGGAGGTCCGCGCCTAAGCTTCAGTTCACAAGGTCGTTCGCGGCGCGGTATCACCGGTCCGGACGGCCTTCCTTTTTGGAGCGCTGGCGCTAGTTGCGCTCGAGCACGACATTGAAGCCGCGGGCCTTCGCCTGAGCGACGAATGCTTCGGCCTCGCGCTGATCCTCGAATCCCGCAAGGTACGCCTCGAACCCACCACAAGGGTCGTTACGCAGCTTGACGCCGGGAAAGCCGGCGGCATCGGCGCGGTTCACGATCGCCGTCGCGGTGGGTCGGTCACGCCCGTGGCCGAAGACGGCCTCGAGCCGGCCCAGCGGCTTCGCCTGGATGCACTCGAGGGTGACGGCGAAGCCTTCGCGGCGAGCCTCGCTCTGGAGGTCGACTCCCACGTCGAAGGTGTCGATGCCGCGAACGACGACCCGGAAGCCGTCGCAGCCTTCGATGATGTTCGCGTTCACGAACCCGCGGGCGGTGATCTGAGTGCGGAACGTCAGGGCTTGTTGATGGGTCTTGCGGCGGCCGAAGACCGCCTCCAGGCCGCTGATGAACTCGAGTCGCCCGCACGCCTGCTGCGCAGACTTGGAGCCGGGCACCGAGTCCGAAAGTCCCAGAGACGGTACCGAGCCCGCAATCCCGCCGGCCAGGCAAGCCAGCGCAAAGAAACGTGCCGCCCTCACGGGGCACAGTCGTACCAGACCCCGCGGAGGGCGGCAGCACTCTTAACGAATCCTTTAGAACCACCCGCCGAGCGCCGGGACGCTTTGCCCGGCGCGACCACTTACGCGCCGGAGCGAAACGGTGATGGCGAGGGCCGGAATCGAACCGGCGACACCACGGTTTTCAGCCGTGTGCTCTACCAACTGAGCTACCTCGCCCGGCGGCCCGCAGTCTAGCCGCCGCTACTCGCCCGCTTTGGCCGCAGCGAGCCTGTCGATGAGCAAGTCCACGAACTCGTTCTTCATCAGAACCGCGTCGGCTCCGGCCTCCGTGACTGCGTCGTGGAGCGCGCGATGCTCGTCGGCCGTCAATGCGATCACGCACATGCTCGGATGGTCGTGCCGCAGCCGCGCGACGGCGGACACGCCGTCGAGTCGTGGCATGTGCAGGTCGATGACCACAGCGTCGGGGGAGAGTTCGTCCGCGAGCTCGATCGCGGCCAGGCCGTCGTGAGCGGTACCCACGATCGCCAGCTCGGGCTGCCGTTCGATCAGTGGTGAGAGCGCCGCCAGGAACGGGGCGTCGTCGTCGGCAAGGAGAACTCGGATCGTCCCTGCCGTATCGGCCTCCGCCATGGGTCCGCAAGTTAGCCTTGTTCGTCGTGCTTTCGCAACCGCTTCGACGCAAAGTCGCCGTCATCGGCGCGAACCTCGACCTGGGGGCCGGTCGCCGGGGCGTTGACATGGGTCCTTCCGCGATCCGGTATGCCGGTTTGGCTGCGCGCCTCGACGAGCTGGGGTACGAGTACGTCGATCTGGGAAACGTCGAGACCGCGGTGCCGGAGGCAACGGAGGCCGGGGACGAGCGCGCCCGCTTTCTGCCCCAGATCAAGGAGACGTCCCAACGGATCGCTCAGCTGGTCTCGCGCACCGTGAGGGACGACTTCGTTCCGGTCGTGCTGGGCGGTGACCATTCGGTCGCCTTGGGAACGCTCGCGGGCCTGCGTGAGGTCCACGGCCCCGGCGGCGCCATCTGGATCGACGCGCACGGCGATCTGAACAGTCCCGAGACGAGCCCGAGCGGCAACGTCCACGGAATGGTGCTCGCCGCCGCGCTCGGTCTCGCCGGCGATCGCTTCCGCGACGAGGGTTGGGGTCTGCCCGCACTCGAGCCGGGACGTGTTGCGCTCGTTGGAGTGCGCTCATTGGACGACGGTGAGCGCGAGCTGTTGGGAGACCAGGACGTGAAGGTGTTCACGATGAGCGATCTCGATCGCCTCGGGGTGGAGCGCTCGGTCCGTGAGGCGCTCGCCCATGTCGCCGGCCCCGGCTTCGTTCACGTGAGCTTCGACATGGATGCGATCGATCCCGATGTCGCGCCCGGAGTAGGGACGCCGGTGCGCGGCGGTCTCTCCTACCGGGAGGCGCACCTCGCCATGGAGCTCGTCGCGGAGTCAGGGCTCGCGTCGTCGCTCGACGTGGTCGAGGTGAACCCGGTGCTCGATCGCGAGAACGAAACGGGGAAGCTCGCAGTGGAACTGATCGCGAGCGCGTTAGGGGCGCGGATCCTCTAGGAACCGCTCGACCGCGTCCGCGGTCTCCTCGTACGCGTCCCAGTAGACCATGTGCCCTCCGGGCACCTCGATGACCTCGATCAGGTCGCGGAGCGCCACCCGGTAAGCGTCGATCTGATCCTCGCGCACGAGGCCGAACTCGCCGGCGTGCACGAGCAAGGTCGGCACGCGGAGAGTCTCCGGCGGCGGCGGCGGTGTGGTGAGCTCGCCGTACATCGATACCACCGCGCTCTGGCAGTAGCGGAAGCGCCAGCCGCCATCCGAATGCTGCACGAGGTGCTCGCGCATCTCCTCTTCCAGATGCTCGCGCGGTGTCGGCGAGCCGGTTTCGAGCCGTTCCGCGATCGCAGCCTCGGCGGAGCCGAAAGCGCGATCGGTCCGCTCGCGTTCGGCGAAATCGAAGCCCACGTGCGGAAGGAGCTGGATGGCGGGGTCGAGCAGTGCGGCCCGCTCGACGCGGTCCGGTGTGAGGACGGCCAGTTCGAGGACGAGCCGGCCGCCGAACGAATGGCCGACCCACTGCGCCTGGCGGACTCCGGCTGCGTCGAGCGTCTCGAGCACGTCGTGTGCGTGCGTGGAGAACGTCCAGGGAGGTTCCCAGCCCGAGTTGCCGTGCCCACGCAAGTCCGGAGCCAGAACACGGAACCGCTGCGCGAGCCGCTCCTCGGCGAGCCTGCGAAAGCGACGCCCGTGCGCGTTCACGCCGTGGAGACAGACAACCGGGGGAGCAGAGGGATCGCCCCACTCGTGCAGATTGAGCTCCATCAGCGCTCGTGCGCGAGCGCGTCGATGACGTCGCCCGGATCGCCGTGAAAGACGACGTCTGCCGCCTGTTCCATCCCTGCCCCGCCGCCAACGGACACGACGACCGCCGACTTGACGATCCCGGTCAGCTGTTCGAAGTCTCCCGGGACGCCGACGGCTATGAGGACTCGCGGTGCGACGGGGCGGCCGTAGAGCCCGATCTGACGGTTGCCCGGAAGGCCACCCCGCGCGCAGACCTCGCGCGTCCCTCCGACGGCGACTCCTTCGGGAGCCCAGCCCGCCGGTGCGTCGGGCCCGAGCAACACAACGACGTCGCTCTCGTCGAGATCGAACGCCGGAGCGGGCCTGTGTTCCACGAGCACGGAACGGGGCTCCGGCAGCGGGCCGAGCTCGAAACGTTCGACCGTCGCCGTATGCTCGCGGGCTTCGAGCACGCTGAACATCCTCGGGCGCACCGTCGCGAGCTGCGGTGTGGTTCGGCCCATGATCACCGAGACGATGTTTCCGCCGTACGCGGGTTTCGTCTGGATGAGGCGTCCGCCCCGATCGATTCCGAGATTCACGCAGTCGCCAGTCATGCCGAGCTCCAGCTCTCCTGCCGCCCGCGGGCCGAGATCGCGGCCGCGTGCCGTTGCGGGAATGGCAAGGACGTGCGGCCGAAGCCGTTCGAGAACCTGAACGAGCGCTGAGCTCCAGACCTCTGAGTGGTAGTCGTCGAGGCGCTCGTCATCGACCACCACGACGCGCTCGGCGCCGTGCCTGCCGAGGGTCTCGCCGACGGCTTCTGCGTCTTTGCCCATGACGAGCGCGACACTCTCTCCGCCGAGCTTCCCTGCGAGCTCGCGGCTCTTGGCGATCAGTTCGAGCGAGGCTCTGGTTGATCGCCCGTCCACGGTCTCGACGAGTGTCCACGCGTCGTAGTTCTTGCCGGGCTTCTCGCCCAGGCGTGCCGGCTTGTCCCAGTGCGTCGCTTCGGGAGGTCGGTCGGTCAGGAGATTGCGTACCTTACTGATCACCTCGTCCGTGCTCTTGGCGAGCTCACCCGCGCGTTCGGGCGTGACGTCGCGCACGGCGAGCACGCGCGTCGGCGACCCGCTCTGGCCGAACCGCTTGTCGTTCTCGCGGACGTCGCCAACGAGGTCGTTCGCGGTCCAGACCTCGACGCTTCCATCGCTCGAAGTCTCAGCCTCGATCGCGGAGACGAGCGAGAGCACCGCTGGAAGATCCAGCTCGTACGTGTCGTATCCCGCGTCCGTCTCACGCGTCGCACGGACGCGACCGTCCGTAAGTTCGATGTCGACGACGCTCGTCAGGTGGGGCCAGCCGAGGAATGCCGCGGTCTCAGGCGGCACCTGCCACGTTTCCGAGTCCACCGTCTTGCGCCCGCAGAGGACGAGATCGACGCCGCCCTCCTTCTGGATCGCCAGGGCGAGGGTGCGTGACGTGCCGAGGGTGTCGGCGACTGCGAACACCCGGTCGGACAGATGAATGCACCGATCGGCGCCGAGAGCGAGGCACGTGCGCAATGCGTCCGCGGCCTGGGGTGGGCCCATCGTCATCGCGATCACCTCGCCGCCCACACGCTCCTTCAGATCGGCAGCCTGGGCAACGGCCCCGGCGTCGAACGGGTTGAGGAGGAGTGGCACACCCTCGCGGCGCAGAGTCTTCGTCTCCGGATCGAAGTTGATCGCGTCGGCGCGAGGGACCTGTTTGACGAGGCAGACGATCTTCACCTGTGGGAGCCTAATCGGCGGTGCTCGCTCTCCTCTATGACATCCACGGCAACCTGGTTGCGCTGGACGAGGTTCTGCGGGATGCCGAGGCCGCAGGAGCCGACGCCTATCTCCTCGGCGGGGACTTCGCATCGTGGTCGCCGTGGCCTCGCGAGACGATCGAGCGGCTGCGCGGACTTCCGAACACGACCTGGGTTCGCGGTAACGGCGAGCGCTGGCTGCGCGAGCCCCCGGCAGATCGGCCCGAAGTGCTGCAGGCGCTCTCCGAGCACGACTCCGGGCTGGGCACGGACGAGGGCTGGCTCTACTCGTTGCAGGCGCAGTTCGAGCAGGGCGGTGTCCTCTACGTCCACGGCTCGCCCCTTTCGGACTTCGAGAGCTTTGCGCCCGAGCCCGGCGAAGACGACGAGCGTTTGCTTGACGGCGTCTACGACACGACCGTCGTCTTCGGCCACAGCCACCGGCAGTTCCGCAGGCCCGGGCCGAACGGAACGACGCTGATCAACCCAGGTAGCGCCGGCATGCCGCTGGACGGCGACGTACGTGCGGCGTATGCGCTGCACACAGACGACGGCGAGTTCGAGTTCCGCCGCGTCGAGTACGACGCCGAGCGCGTTGCGCAAGCGTGGGAGAAGGTCGGCGGAACGTTCGGCATGTTCGCGGCGCATCGGATCCGCCGCGGCTCCGACTAGGTGGTCGACTCCTCCTAGAGGATGTTCACCGCGCGCGCGGCGACGAGGAGAAGGGTGATCGCAGAAAGCGTCGCTTCGGCCGCCATCAACGTCTTCGCCCGCCGTGTGAGCGGCATCACGTCGGTCGGGCTGAAGGCGATCGAGTTGGTCTGGGACACGTAGAGGTAATCCCACAGGCGCGGCGCCCAGTCCTCTTGTGCCAGTTCGGGGTTCTCGTCCTGGGGGAACTGGAAGTCGGGTTTGCGGGGCGCATCCGTGAGCGCGCGGGCAACCGGGCCACCGGAGTCCAGTTCCCAGAAGGCGAGCCCGAACGCGATAGCGTCGGTGATCCACAGTGCGCCGCCGCTGAACAGCAGCTGCCGGCCCGTCATCTGCACGCCCGAGTGAGCGACCAACGAGGTGACGAGCAGGACGACACCCAGGACGTTGAAGACCCAGACGAGAGCAAGCAGCGCGATCACGATCTCCCGCCTGCGGTCGTGCCGGACGAGGCGACCCAGGCCCAGGAGCAGCGTCGCGGAGAGCAAGACGTAGGGAACGGCGACGACCAGCCACATCCACCACAGCCGGTGCCCGAGCAGGTCCCAGTGGGCGTGCATGCTCACAAGCGCCAACGCAACGAGGATTCCGGCCGCTGCGAGTGCGAAGGGAGCAGCGTCGTCCCGTGCGTCGCGCGCCGCCTCGGCCAAACGCTCCGGGTCCACCGGTACTGCCGTCTGCTCCGTGGGTGCGGTTGTCTCGGCCATCTAGTCCTTTGTCTCCTCGCCGCTCCCCGACGGCTCGTAGTACGTCGTCCCCTTCAACTCGTCCGGAAGGTAATCGACCGCGAACCCCGCCGGATCGGAGTGCGGATAGATGTAACCCTCTCCTTTGCCGAGCTTGCGTCCGTAGTAACTGCCGTCGGCCAGGGCCTTCGGCGGCCGGATGTTCCCCCGCTCCTGGACGTCCTTCGTCGCGCGCTTGATTGCCTCGTAGCTCGCGTTCGACTTCGGAGCGCGTGCGAGATAGATCGCCGCCTGCGCCAGGTTCAAACGCGCTTCCGGCAACCCGACGTGCTCGACGGCCTGGGCTGCGGCCACTGCGACTTGCAGCGCCCGCGGGTCGGCGTTGCCGATGTCCTCGGACGCGAGCACGATCATGCGCCGGGCGATGAACCGTGCGTCTTCGCCGCTCTCGAGCATCGCGGCGAGGTAGTAGACGCTCGCGTCGGCATCCGACCCCCGCATCGATTTGATGAACGCCGAGATGAAGTCGTAGTGCGCGTCGGCGGCCTTGTCGTAGAGCAGCGGCCGCTTGCGCGCCGCGTCCTCGACGTGCGCCTCCGAGAGCGGCTCGCCCGCGGCCTGCGCGGTCTGCAAGGCGAGCTCGACGATGTTGTGGATCGAGCGGGCGTCGCCGCCGGCCCGGATGGCGATCTGTCTGATCAGCTCGTCCGGAATCTCGGCGCCCAGCTCCGTGGCGCCGCGGCGGGCGACCGTCTCGAGCTCCTCCACGGAGAGCGGCAGGAGCTCGTACACCTGGGCTCGTGACAGCAGTGCGGAGTTGACCTCGAAGTAGGGGTTCTCCGTCGTCGCGCCGATCAGCGTGATCACTCCCTCCTCGACACCGGGAAGGAGCGCGTCCTGCTGTGCCTTGTTGAAGCGGTGGATCTCGTCGAGGAACAAGATCGTGCGCTGTCCATTCGCCCCGAGCCGCTCGCGCGCGCGTGCGAGTACCTCCCGCACCTGGCCGACGGTCGCCGATACCGCCGAGAGCTCCTCGAACTCTGCGCCGGTCGCGCGCGCGATGATGCGAGCAAGCGTCGTCTTCCCGGTGCCGGGCGGCCCGTAGAAGATGGCAGACCGCACCCGGTCCTCCGTGATCGCCAGCCGCAGCGCCGAGCTCTCGCCGAGCACGTGCTCCTGCCCGACGAACTCGTCGAGCGACTGCGGTCGCATCCGCAGCGCGAGTGGTGCGACACCCGGGAGCCGCTGCTCCGCCGCGTCGGAGAAGAGGTCGCTCATTGCAGGAGAAGTATGCTCCGTAGGCCCTTGGCGACCGAGACTCACGAGGATTTCTCCGAGCCGATCCTGCCCGGGAAGGGGGCGTCGGACTACGAGCGCTACCTGCGGACAGACGAGCTGCTCGCGTTGCAGAAGTCGCCGGACGAGCGGGTCCACCCGGACGAGCTGCTGTTCCAGACGGTGCACCAGTCCTCGGAGCTCTGGCTCAAGCTCGGCACCTCGGAGGTCGCGCGGGCAACCGTTCATCTGCGTGCAGGCGAGCTTGGGGCGGCACTGCGGCTGCTCGTCCGCGCGTCGCTCTGCCTGCAATTCATCACGCGTCAGCTCGACATGCTCGAGCAGATGTCGCCGTGGGAGTACCAAACCGTGCGCCGTGTCCTCGGACACGGCAGCGGCTTCGACTCTCCCGGCTTTCGCGACGTTCGCCGGGTAACTCCGCCCCTCGGTGAGGCGTTCGAGGCGGCGGTGTCACAGGCCGGACTCGACCTGGTCGAGGTGTACGTGCAGGGGCGCGAGCACGAGGAGCTCTACCAGCTCGCGGAGGCATTGGTCGAATGGGACGAGCGGATCACGATGTGGCGGATCCGGCATTACAAGGTCGTCGCCCGCATCATCGGCGACCAGGTCGTGGGGACACAGGGGACACCGGTCGAGGTGCTCGGGAAGATGATCCACCACAACTTCTTCCCGGCGCTCTGGCGCGCCCGGAACCAGCTGACCGCCCGCTCGAAGAAGGAAGAAGAGGAATAGCGACGGCATTCGAGGAGCTGAAGCAGCGGCAGAGCGTCATCTGGGGCTCGGCGCCGTTCGAGCGGGTCGCCGACGAGATTGCGGACGTTCACGACCGGCTCGTGGCCGAGCTGGCCCCGCAACCCGGCGAGACGTGGCTCGACGTGGGGACGGGAACCGGCGGCGTTGCCGTCCGGGCGGCACGTGCCGGTGCCTGGGATCCGGAGGGTGGCATCGGCGCCTCCTTCCGGCTGCTCGCGCGTTTCCAGCCGCCACCACCGCAGGGAGCGGGAAACCCGCTCGACTGGGGACGCGAGGAGCACGCCCGCGAGCTGCTCGAGGGTGACTTCGACCTCCGGTTCGTGCGCGGCTCCAGTCCGCAGACCGGCAAGTCCGGCGAGGAGGTGTGGGAGCTCTCAGTGACATCTTTTGGGCCGATGAAGACGCTGTACGAGTCACTCGATGAAGGGCGGCGCGAGGAGCTGCACAAGGCGTATGTCGACTTCTACGACTCGCGGATGACCAACGGGCGCGTCGAAGCGCCGCGCGAGTACCTGATGATCCTGGGGACGCGTCGCTGATGGCGACGGTCTCGACGCGCGACGAGGTCACCGAGCTCCTGCAGGAGTTGATCCGCGTCGACACGACGAATCCGCCGGGCAACGAGACCGCTGCTGCAGAGCTACTCCGCGAGTACCTGGAGGAGAGCGGCGCCGAGGTGGAGCTGTATGCGCGGGTGCCCGAACGCGCCAACCTCGTTGCGCGCATTCCCGGGCGGGGGGACGGGCCGACCCTGCTCTTCCTCTCGCACACCGACGTCGTGCTCGCGGACGCGTCGGAGTGGAGCGCAGACCCGTTCGGTGGTGAGCTGCGCAACGGCGAGGTGTGGGGTCGCGGCGCACTGGACATGAAGGGACAGGTCGCCGCAAGTGCGGTTGCGCTTGCCTCGCTCGCGCGGGAGGGCTTCGAGCCGGCAGGCGACCTGATCTTCGCGGCGACGGCCGACGAGGAGGTCGGCGATGGGTTCGGTGCGCAGTGGCTGTGCGAGACGCATCCGGATGCGGTTCGTTGCGACTACTTGATCAACGAAGGGTCCGGCGAGCGGGTCGTGCTCGGCGGGAAGCCGTTCTACACGTGCTCCGTCGCGGAGAAGATGAGCGCGCCCTTCCGTCTACGCGTGCATGGGCGCAGCGGGCACGCGTCGATGCCGGGGATCGCCGACAACGCACTGGTGAAGGCGGCGCCGTTGATCACGGCGCTCGGCGAGTACGTGCCGGAGCAACACCTCACGCCGGAGGTGGAGGCACTGCTCGAAGCAGTCACAGGCGAGCGGCCCGCGTCGCCACAGGTGGCGCTCGAGCAGGCTCGCGCGATCGGCGAGTTCTTCGCGGAGATGGTCGAGCCACTGCTGTCCCTGACGCTTTCCCCGACGATGATCAGCGCGTCGAAGAAGCGGAATGTCATTCCTGCGATCTGCGACGTCATCGTCGACTCGCGACTGCTGCCGCAGACGACGACTGCCGAGCAGCACGCGATCGTGCGCACCGTGCTCGGCGACGGCGATTATGAGCTGGAATCGCTCGAGGCGCACGGCGGAACGCGCTCGCCGATCGAGACGCCGTTGTGGGACGCCGTCTCCGGCTGGATCGCCGAGGTCGAGCCGGAGGCGAAGCCGGCGCCGATCTGCGTCGCGGGGTTCACCGACAGCCACTGGTTCCGCGAGGCATTTGGCACCGTCGCCTACGGCTTCTTCCCGTTGCGTGCCATGGATGCCGAGTTGGCGGCACGCCTGATCCATTCAGCCGACGAGCGAATTCCGGTGGAGGACTTGGAGCTCGCGGTGAGCTTCCTGAGGCATGCCGCGCAGTCGATGCTGAGCTAGCGGTTTGCGGAATTCGACTCTGAGTCGATAACCTCGATGACATGAGCGACGAGAAGATCCGGCTCGGCGGGATGGCCCTCGCCAACGGCGTGCTCGTCCACGGCCCCAAGTCCTGGGCCTGCGCGATCCGCACGGAAGACGGGCGGCTGAAGGTCGCGGCGCAGCGCAAGCGGCTCCGGGCGAGCAAGGTGGAGAGCCCGTTGCTTCGGGGCCCCGTTCGCCTACTGGATGCGATGGCGATCATCCCGGAGATCAAGCGCGCGCTCCCCGAGGCGAAGCTGCCGTTTCAGCGTCCTGTAGTCGTGGCTGCGATGGTCGGTAGCGCCACGGTCCTGAGACTCCTGCGCGGCTCGCGTTCGGTCGGCCCGGCGGTTCAGGAGCTCGTCAGCGGTCTGCTCTCGGTCGCCCCTGCCGCACTCGCGCTGCGCGGGTCCGACGTTGCTGCCTACCACGGGGCAGAGCACATCTCGATCGGCTCGTACGAGCAGGGGAAGCGGGCGGCGAAGGAGCACAACCGCTGCGGGTCGCACCTGATCGGCCCCCTGCTCGCGACCACTGCGATCGGCAACACGCTGGCGGCGCGTGCACCCGCCCATCTCCGTAAGCCCGCGAGGCTCGGCGCGCAGCTCGTGGCGCTGGCCGCATCGACCGAGATCTTTGGCTGGATGGTGCGCAACCCTGAGAACCGCCTTGCGCGCGCTCTCGCCAAGCCCGGCCACGAGCTCCAGCATCGCCTCGCGACCGCGGAGCCGACGCCGGAGCAGATCGAGGTCGCCGAGGCCGCACTCGCCGCGTGCCTCGAGCTCGAACAGGAATAGGCATGGCTTCGCTTCAGGAACGGACTCGCGAGCGGCTCCCGCCCGAGATCTTCGACCTGCCGGTCGAGAAGATGCGCGAGGGCTACTACGCAGACGCGTACTTCAATCACGCGCGAGCCACGCTCTTGCAGGACGCGCGGCGTCCGCGCGTCGTGATGCAGGTCTTCCAGAAAAAGGACGCGTACCTCGGCGGCATGGACGAGGCGATCGCGATTCTCAAGCTCTGTTCGTACGACTGGGACGAGCTCACCGTGCACGCGCTCTACGACGGCGAGCGCGCGGCCCCCTGGGAGACGGTGATGACCATCGAGGGCGACTACACGCTGTTCGCCCACCTGGAGACGGCGTACCTCGGCGTCCTCGCGCGTCGCACGCTGATCACGACGAACGTCGTGCGGGTGCTCGAAGCTGCCAACGGGAAGCCGATCATCTTCATGCCCGCGCGGCACGACCACCATCGCGTGCAGACGGGAGACGGCTATGCCGCGTACGTCGCCGGACGCGTGGTCGGCGCGCCGATTGGCGTCACGACCGACGAGCAGGCCTCCTGGTGGGGCGGCCGCGGGATCGGAACGGTGCCGCACTCTCTGATCGCGTCGTACGGTGGCAACACGGTGCTTGCAGCGACCAAGTTCGCGGAATGGGCCTCGGACGACATCAACATCACCGTGCTGGTCGACTTCGAGAACAACTCCGTGCAGACCGCGCTCGACGTTGCGCGGACGCTCGGGCCGAAGCTGTGGGGTGTGCGCCTCGACACATCG
Organism: Actinomycetota bacterium; assembly: GCA_030773975.1. Lineage (GTDB taxonomy): Bacteria > Actinomycetota > Thermoleophilia > Gaiellales > Gaiellaceae > 3-1-20CM-4-69-9. The sequence continues at coordinate 14,406 of JALYLY010000025.1, forward strand.
GAGATGCTCGTCGACCGTTCGCTGTGGGAGGAGATGGGTGACTTCAAGCCGACCGGCGTGAACGAACGGCTTGTGCGCAAAGTGCGAGACGCGCTCGACAACGACGGTTTCGAGCACGTGAAGATCGTCGTGTCCGGCGGTTTCACGATCGACAAGATCGCGGAGTTCGAGGCGAAGGGCGTGCCGGTCGACGCGTACGGCGTGGGCTCGTCGCTGATTCGCGGCTCGAACGATTTCACCGCAGACATCGTGCTCACCGACGGACGCCCGTCCGCGAAGGTCGGCCGGAGATACAAGCCGAGCCGGCGGCTCGAGCTCGTCGCGTGACCATTCTCTGGGACGTCGACACGCAGTTCGACTTCATGCTCCCCGGCGGGAAGCTGTACGTTCGCGGCGCCGAGGAGATCGTGCTCGCGATGAGACGCCTCGTCGACGCTGCACGCGCGGCCGGGATCGTGCATGTCGCTTCCGCCGACGACCACGAGCTCACCGACGCGGAGATCTCGGCAGAACCTGACTTCGTCACGACGTACCCGCCGCACTGCCTGCGCGGTACGCGCGGTGCGCGCAAGATTCCCGAGACCGACCAGGAAGACCCGGTGCCCCTCGCGCTCGAGCCGGTCCCGGACCGCTACCTCGAGGGCCGCGAGTTCCTGCTGCTCAAGAAGAACTTCGACGTCTTCACGAACCCGCACACGGAACGACTGCTCGGACGCCTCGACCCCGACGAGATCGTTGTGTTCGGCGTCGCAACGGATGTCTGTGACGATGCCGCGATCCGAGGCTTCCTGGCTCGAGGGCTCAAGGTGCGCTTCGTCGAGGACGCGGCGCGAGGGCTGAACGACGACCGCGTGGCGATCTGCACGGCCTCCTGGCGTGAACAGGGGGTCGAATTCACCACCGCTGAGGTAATCGCCGGCACCTTCTAGGAGCGCGTGGTTGACGCGGGCCCTTCCCTGGAGATGATGAGTAAGGGATGCCGGGGGTGGATCTACACAGCTACATGGTCGCGCTCAGGGACTTCGTGGTCAATTGGTGGCCACTGTTGGGCCTGACGTTCTACTGCGTGCTGCTCTACATCTTCTGGCGCATGATGCAGCTGATGCCTCGCGTCAAGCCGGCGACGGTCATCGTCGACCCTCGCACGGCCATCGAGTGGGGTGACATCGCCGGCGCCGACGAAGCGAAGGCAGAGCTGCTCGAGATCGTGGAGTTCCTCCGCGACCCAAAACGCTTTCACGAGCTCGGTGCAGTCGTGCCGAAAGGTGTGTTGCTGTACGGCCCTCCGGGAACCGGGAAGACCCTGCTCGCACGCGCCGCCGCCAACGAGTCGGGTGCGAAGTTCTACGCCCAGAGCGCGTCAGCGTTCGTCGAGATGTTCGCGGGCCTCGGGGCGGCTCGAATCCGGAAGCTCTTCGCCGAGGCGCGGAAGCATGCGCCCGCCATCATCTTCATCGACGAGCTCGACGCGGTCGGTACCGCTCGTAGTGGCAACAGTTTCAACCGCGAGCACGACCAGACGCTCAACCAGCTGCTCGTCGAGCTCGACGGCTTCGCCTCGGGTGACCAGGTCGTCGTCATGGGCGCATCGAACCGCCTGCAGGATCTCGACCCGGCATTGCTGCGGCCGGGCCGCTTCGATCGCCAGTTGCTCGTCGCGCCGCCGGATCGCAAGGGCCGCGAGGCGATCCTGCACGTCCACACCCGGACCAAGCCGCTCTCCTCGGACGTGCAACTCGACCTGATCGCACGTCAGACGTCAGGTCTGACCGGCGCCGATCTCGCAAACATTGCGAACGAAGCGGCGATCCTTGCCGGTCGCCGGGAGGCGAAGTACGTTTCGGCCCTGGACTTCGACAACGCGCTCGAGCGTGTGGTCGCCGGGCTCCAGCAGAAGAAGGTCCTGACCGACAAGGAGCGTCGGATCCTCGCCTACCACGAAGCGGGTCATGCGCTCATGTCGCACCTGATGGGTGAGCTCGGACACCTGCAGAAGGTGACCATCGTGTCCCGTGGCACCGCACTCGGCTACACCCTCCATTTGCCGAACGAGGATCGCTACCTGGAGTCGAAGGAAGAGCTGATCGACATGCTGAAGATCGCGCTCGCAGGTCGTGCAGCCGAGCAGGTCGTGTTCGGGCGGGTCACGAACGGCGCTGCGAGCGATCTGGAGAAGGTGACGGAGATCGCGCGCGCGATGGTCTTCGAGTGGGGAATGTCGGACATCGTGACGTCGCGCACGCTGCGCGCGGACAACTACGCGCTTTCCGAAGAGACGAAGCGGGTGCGAGACAGCGAGCAGGCTCACCTGACGGACGGCGCCTATGCAGAGGCTCTCCGCCTGATCGAGAAGCATCGTGTCTCACTCGACCGCTTGAGCCAGGCGCTGCTCGAGAAGGAGACCCTCATGCGCGAAGAGGTGCTGCTCCTCCTGACGGACGTCGAGCCCGAGTCGCGAGCGTCCGAGACCGTGGGCACGCCTCGCGCCGTCGTCTCCCTGCCGGCCGAGGCCTAGAACAGCTCAGCGGATAGCATCGCTCGCGTGCAGGCGCGGGGTATCCACCATCTCGGGGTCGCGGTCGAGGACCTCGACTCGGCTCTCGCGACCTACGAGCGGTTGTTCGGCGCGCAGGTCGAGCACCGCGCGACGGTGGAGGATCAAGGCGTCCGCGCGGCGTCGGTCCGCATCGGCGAGAGCCGCGTCGAGTTGCTCGAGCCACTCGGTGAGGACACGCCTGTCGGCCGCTTTCTCGCGAAGCGAGGGCCGGGGATGCACCACGTCGCCTACGAGGTGAGCGATCTCGATACGGCGCTGGCCGAGCTTGCGGGTGCGGGCGTGGACCTGATCGACGAACGCCCGCGTGCGGGTTTGTTCGGCCTCGAGGTCGCGTTCGTCCACCCGGATTCCGTCCACGGCGTTCTCTCGGAGGTGGTTACAGGTGGCTGAACCGGAGCGGGTACGAATCGAAATCGCATTCGACGGCGGCCAGATCATGGGAGCCCTTGTCTCGCCGAGGGCCGCAGATGCGCTCGAGCAGGCACTCGGTTCCGCAGAGCTCCGCGCGGGCACGGGCGAGGCTGCCCTGGCACTCGACGCCGAAGACGGCCGCTACACGATCGCCCTGCAGCGCGTCGTCTATGTGAAGAGGTTCGCGCGCGAGAGCCGCGTCGGTTTCGGCTCGGCCGCGGCTTGAGGCCGGCCTCGGAGTTACAAGCTCAGCCGCCCCGGGCATTCTCGCGCTGATGGCCGACGACGCCACCCGCGCCGACCCGCGGCCTGCAAAGGACTCGACCGCGCACATTCGCCGCCTTGTGGAGCGTGGCCAGTACGGTGACCGGTCAGCGCTCGAGGAGCTCTACCTGCTCCACTTCGATCGCATCTACAGCTACCTACACATGAGCGTCGGCAACAGGCACGACGCGGAGGATCTGACGACACAGACGTTCCTCAAGATGCTGGAGTCGATCAAGCGGTTCCGATGGCAGTCCGCGCCGTTTTCCGCCTGGCTCTTCCGGATCGCGCACAACCTCGCCATGGACCACTTCCGCGCGAACCGCCGCTGGCAGCCCGAGGAAGAGGTGCCGGAGCCCGAGGGCGAGAGCGAACCGTCAGCCGAGGCCGCTGCGCTGCAGTCGATCGGGCGGCAGAGCATGCTCGAGCTGATCGACGGGCTGTCGACGGAACAGCAGCAGGTGCTGACGCTGAAGTTCGTCTTCAATCTGCCCAACGCCGAGGTGGCGACGAT
>JALYLY010000026.1 GCA_030773975.1 Actinomycetota bacterium
GGCCGGAAGACCTTCTTCAGCTCGCCCATGACCTTGTTCTTCATGTCGTCGTAGGTCATGCCGGTGTCGTCGCCCATCGTGAAGCCGAGCGACTGGTTCTTCGAGATCTGGCCGGCGCCGATGTTCGAGGTCATGACGATGATCGTGTTGCGGAAGTCGACGCGGCGCCCCTGGGCGTCCGTGAGCTTTCCCTCCTCCAGGATCTGGAGCAGGATGTTGAACACGTCCGGATGCGCCTTCTCGATCTCGTCGAGCAGGAGCACGGAGTACGGCTTGCGGCGGACGGCCTCGGTGAGCTGGCCGCCTTCGTCGTAGCCGATGTAGCCCGGAGGCGAGCCGACGAGCCGGGACACGGAGTGCTTCTCCATGTACTCCGACATGTCGACCTGGATCATCGCGTCCTCGTCGCCGAACAGGAACTCGGCGAGCGTGCGCGCCAGCTCGGTCTTGCCGACGCCTGACGGGCCGAGGAAGATGAACGAGCCCGTTGGGCGCTTGGGATCCTTGATGCCCGCGCGCGCGCGGCGGATCGAGCGTGAAACGGCCTCGATCGCTTCCTCCTGGCCGATGACGCGCTTGTGCAGCTCGTCCTCCATGCGCGTGAGGCGCGCGGACTCCTGCTCGGTGAGCTTGAAGACTGGAATGCCGGTCCACATCGAGACGATGTCTGCGATCTCTTCCTCGCCGACCTCGGGCTGCTCGGCCTCGGCTTCGTTCTGGCGCCAGTTCTCTTCGAGCTCGCGCTTCTTCTGCGAAAGCTTGCGCTCCTTGTCGCGCAGCGAGGCGGCCTTCTCGAACTCCTGGTTCTCGATCGAGTCTTCCTTGTCCTTGCGGACCTTCTCTATCTCTTCCTCGAGCTCGCGATAGCGAGGCGGCGCGCTCATCGTGCGGATACGCATGCGCGACCCGGCCTCGTCGATCAGATCGATCGCCTTGTCGGGAAGGTGCCGGTCCTGGATGTAGCGGTCGGCGAGCGACGCCGCAGCGAACAGGGCGTCGTCTGAAATCTTGCAGCGGTGGTGTGCCTCGTAGCGGTCGCGCAGGCCGCGCAGGATCTGCACTGTGTCGTCCACTGACGGCTCTTCGACGCGGATCTGCTGGAAGCGGCGCTCCAGCGCTGCGTCGCGCTCGAGGTACTTGCGGTACTCGTCGAGGGTCGTCGCGCCGATCGTCTGCAACTCGCCACGGGCAAGTGCAGGCTTGAGGATCGATGCTGCGTCGATCGCGCCCTCGGCAGCGCCGGCGCCGACGAGATTGTGGAGCTCGTCGATGAACAGGATGATGTCTCCGCGCTGGGTGATCTCCTTCATCACCTTCTTCAGGCGCTCCTCGAACTCGCCGCGATATTTCGAGCCGGCGACGAGGGCGGCGAGGTCGAGCGTGTAGATCTGCTTGTTCTTCAGGAGCTCCGGAACCTGGTTCGCGGAGATCCGCGCCGCAAGGCCTTCGACGACGGCGGTCTTGCCGACGCCGGGCTCGCCGATCAGGACGGGGTTGTTCTTCGTGCGGCGCGACAGGATCTGCATCACGCGCTCGATCTCCGTCTGGCGGCCGACGACCGGGTCGAGCTTGCCCTCGGAGGCCTGCTTGGTCAGGTTCCGGCCGAACTGGTCGAGGAGCTTGGAGCTCTTCGCCTTCTCACCTGGAGCTGCGGCGCCACCCTGCTGGCGGCGGCCGGGGCCGGAGAGCATCCGGATGATCTCGTTGCGAATCTTGTCCGCATCCGCGTCGAAGTCGAGCAGGATGCGGGCGGCGACACCCTCGTTCTCACGCACGAGGCCGAGCAGGATGTGCTCGGTGCCGATGTAGTTGTGTCCCAGCGAGAGCGCCTCGCGCAGCGCCAGTTCGAGCACCTTCTTCGCGCGGGGCGTGAACGGGATCTGGCCGGTCGTGACCTCGTCGCCCTGGCCGACGATCCGCGCGACCTGGGCACGAACCTCTTCGACCGTGATGTCGAGCGACTCGAGCACACGCGCGGCGAGCCCTTCCTCTTCGCGCAGGAGCCCGAGCAGGATGTGCTCGGTGCCGATGTAGTTGTGCTTGAGCGCCCGAGCCTCGTCCTGGGCGAGAACGACGACTTGCCGGGCCCGTTCGGTGAATCGTTCGAACAAACTCGTCCTTTCCTGGCTGGGAGGGCTCATCGTAGCCCAGAGGCCGGAGGCTGTGTCCTCAGGCTTTACGGACTTCTTACCCCTCTTTCGGAAGATGCCTCCGCCGGCTGGAGAGGTGCACGATACGGGGTCACTTGGGCACCACCAGAGGCATCCGGTCGTCTTGTATCCGGCCGCACGAGCGGCGGGGTGCAGTCAGCGCTGGGCACCCGCGGGAAGAAAGCCGCGGACAACGCTTGCGAGCGTCAAGAGGACGATCTTCAGGTCCAGCCAGAGCGAGAAGTTCTCGATGTAGAAGTTGTCCCACTCGGCCCGGTCTGCGATCGACGTACGCCCCCGCAGCCCGTGCACCTGGGCCCAGCCGGTAATGCCTGCCTTGACCCGGTGACGTTCCGAATAGCGGTAGACGTGCTCGTCGAATCGGGCGACGTATTCGGGCCGTTCCGGCCGCGGCCCTACGAGGCTCATCTCGCCGCGTAGCACGTTAAGCAACTGGGGAAGCTCGTCGAGGTTCGTCGCCCGCAGGAACGCGCCAAACCGCGTGATCCGGTTGACGCCTTCGATGCCGCCAGGGCCGAGATCTTCCGGCAGCACAAAGGACAACTCGTCCGCGGAGCCTGGAGTCCGCATCGAGCGGAACTTGAGCATCTCGAAAGGCTTTCCGTCCCGGCCCACGCGCATCTGTCGGAAGAAGATCGGCCGTCCCATGGTCGCGCGAACCCCTGCGGCTACCAGGAGAACCACCGGGAGCGAAAGGAAGAGCAATGCCGCGGCAGCGATCCAATCGACGGTGTATTTGACGCGGAAATGCCAGTCGCGCGGCCGGACTACATTCGGCACCAGCAAAGAGAGGCCACCGAGATGCTGCACGGTGAGCCGTTGGGGAACGTGCTCGAAGAAACGCGGAACGAAGGCGACCGTGATGTCACGCTCCTCGGCGCGCCGCATCAGGCGCAGGAGCACGTCGTCAGGCGCCGTCGAGAATGCGACGATGATCTCCTGGATCCCGTACTCGTCGATGACGCGGTCGAGATCCCAACTGGCGCCCGCGACGGGGAGATCGACCTCCGCGTCACGGGTGACGAGCGGCTCCTTGTCGAGGAACGCGACCGGCTTCAGTCCCATCTCCGGGTGCGCGAGCAATCGTTGGGCGAGAGTCGTTCCGACGCGGCCCCGGCCCACGATCAGCGTCGGCTTCAGGAGCCGGCCGGTTCGATGGGCGTTGACCGCCGCCCACTGAAGCGCAAATCGTCCGGCGACGACGTACACCGCGACGAAGGCCCACTCGCGGGCAAGTGCAGCGCCCGCTGTCCTGCCGGTGACCAAAAGCCCGAGCGAAAGGACGAGAGTCGTGACGATCGTCAGAGAAACGAGGATGGAGCGTGTGTCGTCGAGCAGCGACGACTGGAGACGTGGCCGGTACATGCCGCGCCCGACAAGGAACAGCACGAACAGGCCGGCGAACAGCAACCCCCACCAGAGGCCGAGTGGCGTGATGCCTGCGCGCCTCGACCCGTAGTCCGCCGCGATCGTCCCGGCGAGCGCCATGGTCGCATCCACGCCGACGTGAATCGAGGTCGCCCCGCGGCGCCCGAGGGCGAACCTGGGCGCAGGCGCAGCAGGTGTCGCGAGCTCGAACGCCTCGAGCGCCAGGTCACTTATAGGTGCACTTGACACCGCCGCAGTCCTCCCCGACCTTTCCTAGCCGGCTAAGCCTTGGCTTTGCCGAGCCGACGGAGTCCGGCGCCTGCCGCAAGCAAGGCACCGCCTCCGAGCGCCATCAGCGTCAGATCGAGACCCGTGAAAGGAAGAATTCCGGAAGCACCCGCACTGACACCGGCTTCACCTGCCGCCGCGGGCAGACCGTTGGTCACGTTCTGATCGCCATAACCCTGGAGGACGGCATCCTTCAGGGCCCTGTCGAGATCGGCCTTGGAATACTTGGCATCAAGCCGGCCGTTGTCCGCGAAGTCGCGGTAGATCTGTGTCGGCGTCGCCGCGAGCGACGTCCCCGTCCAAACGAAGGCTGCCGTGACGACAGCGATGCAAACCATAAAACGCCGCATGTGCCCCTCCACTTTCCCCAGAATGAAGCAGATTTTCTCGCCGAAACCTCGCCGAGCCCTGCCTAACGATACGTGTGGTTTTGCCGCCTGTCTAGTGGCGTTTGGTACCTCTTTCTTCTTCCGTCTCCCTTTCAAGATATGACACAACCATTTGCAACTAGGAGTCGGCGGGCCTTCCCGGGCATTATGGGTCGGATCTCCCCTTCTCCCACACATGCGAAACGCGCCTTCGAGTAGAGCGGATACGGCCTTCAGGGTAGGTGCCGTCGGTTTGCTCGCAGTGGCGATGTGCTCCCTTGCCTGGAATCAGTTCGGGAGCGTTCTGGCCCGGGATTGGCTGCCGTATGCGATCGCAATCGCGCTGCTCGCGGCGGGCCTGCTGCTGAGCGGACGTGCACAGCGGCCTGCCGGGCCGGCACTCGGCTGCCTCGTCGGCCTGCTCCTGCTTGCTGGGTGGGACGCCGTCTCGCTGCGGTGGTCGGCTGTTCCGGCACTCGCCCGCGACGAGGCTCTGCTCGTCGTCTTCTACGCCCTCGTGTTCATCGTCCCCATCCTCGTGCTTCGCGGCGAGGGAGACAGGCGAGTGGCGACGAGCCTCGTCGTCGCAGGACTGGTCACACTGGCACTCGCGACGTTCGCCCACCTTTTGGTGACCGGCCGGCCGACGGATTACTACGACTACGGGCGGCTGACGTTTCCGATCTCCTACGTGAATGCGCAGGCCGCGCTCTTCCTCGTCGGCTTCTGGCCTTGTGTCGCCCTGGCAGCCCGGCGAGCGGCTCAGCCGCCTCTGCGCGCAGCGGCGATCGGCGGCGCCACGGCACTACTTGCCGGCTGGCTGATGACCCAGAGCAAGGGCGGCGGCGTCGCGCTCATCGCGTCCGGCATCGTGCTCTTCGCTCTCAGTCCGGAAAGGCTCAGAGCGGTCCTGCCTGCACTCATCCCGGCGGCGTTCGTCGGCGGCGCCTACGGACCGCTCACGCGACCGTACCGCGAGCGAGGCGCGACCGACTTCGCGGCGGCGATTCACAGCGCGAGCTGGACCGCACTTGCGCTGGTTGGACTGGCAGCGGCCGTGGGTTGCGCCTATGCGTACGGCGACCGTCGTCTCTCCCTCCCTCCACGAGCGGAACGCGCTCTCACCCTTTCACTCGCGACTGCTGTAGTCGCCGTCGTGGTCGGAGTTCCGCTGACGTTCTTCGCCGCGGTAGACCGCCCCGGCCATGTCCTCGGACAAAAATGGCACTCCTTCAAAACGACGCCCAAGCACGAGGTAGGCAGCAGTCATCTCACCAGCCTGGGGTCGAACCGTTACGACTTCTGGCGTGTCGAGGTGCATGACGCACGACGGCATCCCGTCGCGGGCATCGGAGCGCGGGGATTCGCTTCCTCGTACCTGCAGCAGGGACGAAGCGCCGAGACACCGGCTCGAGGTCATTCGTTGTTTTTGGACACGCTGAGCGAGACCGGCGCAGTGGGGCTTGTCCTGCTCCTTGCGGCATTCGGCTTCCCTCTCGTGGGCGCCGCTCTCCGCGGTCGCCAGACCGGGCTGCTCGCAGGGCTTGCCGCCGCAGGAGCGTACGGCTTGACCCACGCGACCGTGGACTGGATCTGGACGTTCCCCGCAGTCGGCGGGACGCTCTTCCTGCTGCTTGGGATTGCCAACGCCGGCGGCGGCGAGGAGCGCGGGCCCCCGCTCCTACCCACCCGTGCAGCAGTCGCGCTCGGCATCGCGGTCGTTGTCGTGGCCGTCGGCGCATACGGCACGCCCTGGGTGTCTGCGCGGCTCACGACGGCCGCGGCGCGTAATCCAACCAACGCCGACACCGACCTGCGCTGGGCACGCCGGCTCGATCCGCTCTCCATCGAGCCTTTGTTGGTGGAGGCTTCGCTCGCCCGGAGCCCGCGCGCGGCACTGCCGCCGCTGAGGAAGGCGCTCGCCAAGCAGCCGCGCGACGCGTCGCTCCACTATCGCCTCGGCCGCACGTTGCTGAAAGCCGGCGAGAAACGAGCGGCGCGCAGCGAGCTGCGTGCAGCGCAGAGACTCGATCCGCGTAACCCGACCATCGCCCGGGCACTTCACACTGCCGAGCGGTGAGGCACTCGCGAATCCGGCCGCACCTGCGGGCATGAGCGACGCGGGAAGCACCACCGGCCGCACCGTTCTCCACGGCGGCTTCTGGTTCAGTGCGAGCCGCGTCGTCCCGCAGCTCTACTCGCTGGTCATCTCGGTCGCGGCTGCTCGCTTTCTCGGGCCTGACGGGATGGGCCGCCAAAGCTTCATCGCCTTCTCGGAGATCTCACTCGTCGTTCTCCTGGGCAACGGTTTCTACCTCGCGCTGATGCGGTCCGTCGGCGAGGCGCTCGGGCGCGACCGACCCGCTGCTCTGCGCTCGCTGCTCCGATGGGGCCGGCGAATCCAGGCCGTCTCGGCAACGCTCGGAGCAGCGATCCTGATTGTGTCGGCCGTGCTCGGCGCGGATCCGCGCTCCGCGTGGCTCCTCGCCGCGGTCGTCTGCGTCGTCGCGATCCTCCACACCGTCCCGAGCGCGGTGATCATCGGGATGCAGCTCTGGAAGCAGGCGGCGCTGGTCGGTTTGGCCACGGGTGTGGTCGGCACGATCTCCACCATCGGCGTCCTCTGGGCGGGTGGCGGGATCACGGGGATGTTCGCGGTCGAGGCCGCGGTGTCATGTGTGAACCTCTTCTGGACCGGGGTCATCGCGAGGCGCGCGCTCGCTGTCGCAGCAGACCGTCCTTTGCACCGAGCTGCGGCCGACGCGTCGGACCTGCAGCGACAGGCGGTCCGGTTTGCGAAGTTCACGACGCTGAGCGAAGCGCTGAACTACGTCGTCGACCGACGGTCTGAGGTCTTCTTCCTGGCAGCCTTTTCGACTTCTACGCAGATTGCGCTGTACTCGATCGTGTTCTCGATGATGACGGCCCTGATTCAGATCCCAGTGGCAATGGCGACCGCGATCACGCCGGCGATTGCGACGCTGTTCGGCGCCGGAGCGGTCGAGCGCATCCGGTCCGGCTATGCGCGGGCGCTACGGCTCCTGCTGCTCACCTCGCTGCCACTCACGGCCGTGGGACTCGCCGTGGGCCCAGCGCTACTGCATGCCGTCTACGGCGCGGAGTACCACGGCACGCGCCCGGTCCTCCTGATCAGCATGGCCGCGTTTCCACTCGTTCCCCTCACCGGCGTCGCCTCCGCGCTGCTCGCGGGAATCGGGCGGGGAAAGGTGCTTCTGCAGGCAAGCGGCGCCGCCGCCGCGGTCGACATCGCCCTCGCGGCGATCTTCGTGCCGCGCCACGGCGCCGTCGGCGCCGCGATCGCAAACGTCGGCGGGCAAGTGGTCGCCGCCACGCTGTTGCTCTGGTTCGCACGGCGGCTGACCGGAAGAATCCGGTTGGAGCCGCAAACACTTCTGCGCGCCGCTGCCGCGTCGGCGGCGGCCGGGTTCGCCGGCTGGCTTCCCGTGAAATTCCTGGGTGGCGCGCCCGGGGTCGTGGTCGGCGCAGCTGCCGCGGCGGCGATCTTTGCGGTCTCAGCCGCCGCGCTGCGGATTCTCCCTGCGGACGACGCGGCCTGGCTCGAGGATGCGATCGGCCGCACGCTCCGCGGTCGGGTCGGAAGATTCTGCCGCCGCTGCGCCCGACCCGCGGCGGTCCGATCGTGACTCAACCGACGCCGGGCAACATGCTCGACGCGGCCGCGAGCACGACCGGCGCGTCGATCCTGGCCGGAGGAGTGTGGAAGACGGCCAGCACGCTCGTTCCACAGTTCTATGTGCTCGCCCAGTCGGTCGCGGCCGCGCGCTTCCTTGGACCACGCGGCATGGGCCTGCAGAGCTTTATCGCCTTTGCGGAGTTCGCAGTCGTGACGCTCGTGGCGAGCGGTTTCTCTGTTGCACTCATGCGCTACATCGGCGAGACCCTCGGACGAGGTCAACCGGAGGCTCTGCGCTTGCTCGTCCGCTGGGCCTGGCGCGTGCTCGGCGCCGGCGCGCTCGCCGGCGGCGGCATCCTGATCGGCGTGGGCGCAGCAGGAGCAAATCCCCGCGCCGCGTGGCTGCTGGCCGCAGTCGCAGCCACCGTCGGAATTCTCCACACCGTCCCGAGCGCCGTTCTCATCGGGGCGCAACGCTGGCGCGCTGCCTCGATCGTCGGCCTTGTGACCGGAACGATTGCCACGGCGGCAACCATCGCGGTGCTCTGGCTCGGCGGCGGGATCGTCGGCATGTTCGCAGTCGAGGCGGCAACCGCGGTGCTGAATCTGCTCTGGACCGGAGCCTATGCCCGCCGTGCTCTGCCCGAGGTCGCAGCGATCCCGCCGTCGCCGCTCGCGCTGCGGCGAGACGTGCTGCGTTACGCGCTCGTCGCCACCGCGACCTCCGTGCTCACCTTCGTCGTCTGGCGACGTTCGGAGCTCTTTTTCCTGAAGCGGTACTCGACCGACGACGAGATTGCGTTCTACTCCGTGGCATTCGCGAGCGTCACCGCGCTCACGGCCATCCCCCTCGGGATTGCGGGGGTGATCACGCCTGCAATCGCGACGCTCTTCGGCGCGGGCGCGGACGCGCGGATACGGACTGCGTACTCGCGTGGACTTCGTTTGCTGCTCTTCCTTGGCTTGCCCCTCACTGCTGCGGCGCTCGCGTTGGGTCCGACGGCTCTTCGCCTCGTCTATGGGAACTCATATCGAGCCTCGGGCGCGGTGCTGCTGATTCTCCTCGCCCCGTTTCCACTCATTCCGGTCGTTCAGTTCGCGAGGGCGTTCATGACCGGGCTCGCAAGGTTGCGGGCAGGCTTTGTCATGAACGCCTTCGCGGCAGTCGTCAACGTCGCGCTCGACTTCGTCTTGATCCCGGGACGCGGCGCCGTCGGCGCAGCAATCGCGAACTCGACTGCCCAGGTCATCGCCGGGGTACCTGTCCTGATCTACATGGCGCGTCACCTCGAAGGAGTGCACTGGCGCGCCCAGGCGCTTGCGCGCAACGTCGTCGCCGCCGGCGCATCGGGCTTGATTGCCTTGGGCTTCGTTCGACTCATAAGCGGGGCAGGTGGGCTCGTCGCCGGGCTCGCCGCCGGCACACTTGCGTTTGCCGCGCTGGGACACGCTCTGCGAGTCCTCCCCGCCGATGACGCAGCCTGGCTCGAACAGGCGGTAGGCGCTCGCGCCGGTGGAAAAGTCGGCCGCGCCGTGCGTTTCTTCCGAGGTCCTCGGTGAAAGTACTCGTCGTCCTGTCGCAGCCGCCGTTACCGGAAGGCGGTGCGCCCGGCCGCTGCGCCGTTGCGTTGCTCCGCGGATTGATGGCGCATGGTCTGGAAGTGAAAGCGGTCGCAGCGCGCCGGGAGTTCTCAGCCCGCGGGGAGCCACCGGAGGACCTGCCGGTGGAGGTCGTCGACCTGACTGCGACCCCGCCCAGCTGGCGCTCTCGGCTACAGCGGCTTCGCCGGCCGCAGAGCGAACTCTGTGCACCAGCCTTCGCAGAGCGCGTTCGCGAAGCGGCGCGAGACGCGGACGTTATCCATCTCGAAGAGACGGAGACTGCGTGGTGCGATGACGGGATCTCCGTCCCGTCTCTCGTGCACGTTCATTACCTGGTGAGACGGGACCGTCCGCTCGGCGCGCCATGGCGTCAGCCGTTTCGCCACGGCCTCGAGGTTTTGCTCGCCGAACGCGCAGCGATACGCCGCCATCACTACCTGGTCGCGAGCTCACCGCTGATTGCCGACAGCCTCAAGCAGCGCGCGCCGCTCGCGCACGTCGTGCACGCTCCGTTGAGCCTCGACCCGCAGTACTACAAACGGGCGCCTCTCGACGGGCCGCCCGTCGCCGGCATCATCGGAACGGCTGATTGGCCGCCCACGGCCGCGGCGATGCGAGAGCTCGTCGACACCGTCTGGCCGGAGGTCAGGCGGCGCGTGTCGAAGGCCCGACTCGTCGTTGCGGGTCGAGGCACCGAGAAGCTGGGCCTGTCGTCGGCGTCAGGTGTCGAGTGCATCGGTGAGGTTCCCTCGGGGGCAGCATTCCTGCGTGGGCTCTCGCTGCTCCTGTTTCCGCTCCCGCGCGGCAGCGGGATGAAGGTGAAGGTGCTCGAGGCGTTGGCGGTCGGCCTGCCGATCGTGACGACTACCGCCGGCGCAGAGGGGATCGAGGCGAACCCGGGCGTGGTCGTCACCGACGAGACGGCCGGGCTCGTCGAAGCAGCGAGCAGCATCCTCCTGGACCAGCATGATCGCCTCGAGCGCGGTCGCAGCGCCCGGGAGCTGTTCGAGCGCCGCTTCACGCCGAAGCCGGCGACCGAGCCGCTCCTCGGGCTCTACGAGCGCATGCTTGGTGCGCGGTGAGCATTCGGTCTCTGCTCACGTGGGTCGGCCTTCCCGGGAACGCAACGCCAATCGATGACGGAAGGATCGTCGTCGTCTCGCCGCATCTCGATGATGCGGTGTTGTCACTCGGCGCAGCGCTCAGTCGCGCCGCGCGACACGACGCGGAGGTGACCGTGCTGACCGTCCTCGCGGGAGACCCCGCGTCCACTGTGCCGGCGGGCTGGTGGGATGCGCAGAGCGGCTTTCGAACAGCAGGCGACGCCGCAACCGCTCGGCGGCAAGAGGACGCGCGGGCGTGTTCGATCCTCGGCGTCGCTCCGCGCTGGCTCCCGTTCGGCGATGAGCAGTACGGCCCTTTGCCGGAGGAGGAAGTCGTCGCGGCATTGCGCACCGAGCTCCAGGGTTTCGACCTGATCCTGCTGCCCGGCTTCCCGCTCGCTCATCAGGATCACGAGTTGCTGAACCGCCTCGTGCTCGACCAGGTTCAGCCGAAAGCCCGCTTGCTGCTCTACGCCGAGCAGCCCTATTACCTCAGGGAGAGCGGCGGCCCTCCTGCCGGCTGGAAGCCCGCGGCCGCCGGTTTGTTGGACCGCGTGAAGAAGGTGCGGGCGTGCCGCGTGTACTCGTCGCAGCTCGAGCTCCTGGGCTACCGCGGCCTCGCAGGCCGGCTTGCACGTTTCGAAGCCGCACGGGGCGGTGAGCTCATCCGCTAGAGAGGACCCAGAGCGAATCCCGGCTCGGGACTACCCGGTCGGTTTCGGGCAGCGCTTCGAGAGTCGCTGCCAGCTCCGACGGTGGATTGACGTGCACGTGCAGGAAGCGGCCCGAGCTGCTGCGGTAACGAAGCTGCGGATCGCCGTCGAGAACCATCGCGAGCGGTCTCCACGACTCTGGACCCGCCTCCAGCAACTCCGGCATCTGCTCGAGTGCAGCTGCGGGTGACAGGGTTTGCGCGCGGGAGAGGCCGCCGGCTGCGAAGCCCCGCAGCGTCGCGAGCCCTTCGCGGAGCCTGCCACGGTCCCCGCCTCGCGCGGCCTTGAACAGAACCTCGCCGATTGCCTTCGAGTAACGCAGCGCAAGCAATGGGTCGCGGTGGCGCCGGGCGAGCTGACCAACACCGAAGCCGTATGGGAAACGCGACGCGAGGTGCGACACGTCGTCCTTCGTGGGGTGGTACACGACCATCTGCGGCGACCACACCAAGGTTCGGCCGTCGCGGAGCAGCCGGACGATCAGATCCCAATCCTCGGCCGCGTGCGCGGCGGCCCCGGCGCCGAACCGAAGATCGAACCCGCCCGCGGCCGCAAACTCGGTGCGCCGGAAAGCCATGTTCCCGCCGGTGCCGACGAACCACGGCCCCGTCCTGCGACCGCTGAAGAGGCGACGCTCGTCGCCTTCGTAGCGGCAATAGGCGCGAGCGAGGTCGTCCAGGGG
>JALYLY010000027.1 GCA_030773975.1 Actinomycetota bacterium
CCCTTGAAGCGGGCGGGGAGCTTGATCAGGTCGACCTTGTACTTCGCGTTGAGGTATTGCGGGTCGTACCAGTAGAAGAGGACCGGCTTCCCCTGCTTGTAGAGCTGCGTCCAGCGCGCCACCTGAGCCGGCTCAGCGCCGACGCTCACGAACTTGAAGTTCAGGCCAAGCGCCTTGATCAGCGTCTTGTCCTTCTGCTGGTATGACGGGTCGCCGCCGAGGAACATGCCCTGCGAGCCTGACTCCGGGCTCTTGAAGAGCGACTCCTTGCCCTTCAGGCCCTTCCAGGTCTTGAACTCCGGATGCTGTTTCATCAGGTAGTCCGGGATGTACCAACCGATCGTGCCGATGACGCCGTTCGCCCCGACCCTGACCACCGTCTTCTGCTTCGTCACGTACTGCTTCCACTGCGGGACGTGGCCCCAGTCTTCGAGGATGGCGTCCGTCTTGCCGTCCGCCATTGCCTGGTAGACGGGAACCTCGGCGATCTTCGTGACGCTGACCTTGCAGCCGAGGGATTTCTCGAGGACGTTCTTGACCACGTAGGTGTTTGCGGTCGACCCCGCCCACGCCTGCTCGTTCAGCGTGACCTTGCCGCAACTGGCCGCCGGCTTCGCAGCCGCACTCCCGACACCCAGCGCAACCACGGCGAGCGCTGCGACGGCCAACCCTCCGACACGGATCCTCATTCCTCCTCCTTTTCTTGCCCCACGTTTCCGAGCTTCACGACAGTCCTTCGATCCGCTTGCGTGTCCTGCCCTGCGTCACCCGATCGAGCACGGTGCCGAGCGCCAGGATCGCGATCGAAGCGAGGACGCCTTGTCCAAACAGGCTCTGCTGGAGCCCCTGGGCGACGTCGTAGCCAAGTGCGCCGGACCCGACGAGCCCGCCGATCACCACTACGGCGAGGACCATGATCATCCCCTGGTTGACGCCGAGCATAATCGCCTCGCGCGCGAGCGGGATCTTCACCTTCAGCAGTGTCTGCAGCCGCGTGGCCCCGAATGCCCCCGCCGCCTCGACCGTGTGCGGCGAGACCTCGCGTATGCCCGCTTCGACGAGCCGGATCACGACCGGTGACGCGTAGAGCACGGACGCCATCACTCCGGGCACGATCGAGACCGGCATCAGGTAGATGAACGGGATGATGTAGACGAGCTGCGGCAGCGTCTGAAGCACGTCGAGGACCGGCCGCATCACCCGCCTTGTGCGCGCGCTCTCCGCGGCCCAAACGCCGAGTGGAACTCCGACGATCATCGTGAGGACGGTTGCGACCAGAACCTGCGACGCGGTGTCCATCGCATTCGTCCATTCGCCCGTCACACCGATGAGCGCCAGCATCGCCAGCGTGATCACCGCAGGCCGCAATCCGGAGATGAGGAAGGCAATGGCGGCCAGCCCGAGCATCATCGCCGGCCATGGCATCTCGACGAAGAAGCTCCGCAGCGGCCCGAGCCCGTGCTGCACGATGAAGTTCCCGACCGGGTTCGTGATGTGGAAGACGAACGTCGACGGGTCCTGGACGTAGTCGAGCACGGTCTGCACATGGCGCAACAGCCAGTCCTGGGCGGTCGAGCGGGTCCAGATGCTTCCCGCTCCGAGCGCGTGCGCGAGGCCGACGGCCAGCCCGACTCCGGCAGCGCACGCGAGGGTGTACAGCCGCAGGAGGCGTCGCTTTCCCTCGGTGAGGTGGCGGTGCGCCGGGTCGGTCCTGATAGCGATCGCCTCCGTCGCGCGGTCGAGGGCGATGGCCATGATCACGATCGCGGCGCCGGCCAGCAGGGCGAGCGCCGGGTTCGAGTAGAGGCCGCTCGTGACGACGTCGCCGAGCCCCTGGCCGCCGATCAGCCCGGCGATCACGACCATCGAGAGCGCGAACAGGATCGTCTGGTTGACCGCGAGGAGGATCAACCGCCTCGCGAGCGGAAGCTGAACCTTCAGGAGCGTCTGCAGGCGCGTGGCCCCGAGCGCGGTCGCAGCTTCGACCGTGTTCGGCGGGACGCCGCGAATCCCGAGCGCCGTGATCCGTATGGCGGGCGGGATGGAGTAGATCATGGTCGTCACCACCGCCGCTCCCGGGCCTACCGAGAAGAGGAGCACGATCGGCATCAGATAGGCGAACGCGGGGATGATCTGCATCGCGTCGAGCACGGGCGTGATCGCCCGTTGGAACCGAGCGGAGCGGCCGGCGAGGACGCCGAGCGGTAGTCCGATCACGAGCGAGAGTGCGACGGATGCACACGTCAGTGCGAACGTCCGCATGCTCGACTCCCACAATCCCATTGCCGCAAACGAGAGGAACGCCGCGAGAACACCGAGCGCGGCGCGGCGGCCGCCGAAGCGCAGGACCACCAGCACGCCGAGAACGGTCGTCCCGGCCCACGTCAGCTTGAAGAAGAAGCTCGTCAGCCAGGCGACGATGTGATCGAGGAAGTCTGCGAACCCGTTGAAGGCGCGGAAGAAGATGCTCGGGTGCGGGACGTTGCGGTTGTCGCTGAGCCACGTCTGGAAGCTGTCGAGGTGATGTGCCAGCGCGTTCCAGGTCAGCGACGCCGGCCAGAGCACTTGATTTCGCCAGCCGTAGAACGCGATCAGCATCCCGAGCGCGACGGCGACGACAAGGCCTGCTCGTCCACGCCACCAGGGGCGCGGCGCGGGCAGCGCCAGCCGGGCGGCTACCGGCGCGACGGCCATCAGTCGTTCTCGCCTGCGATTGCCGTCAGGACCGCTTCCCGGTCGACGACGCCGACCACGCGGCCGTCATCGACCGCGCAGACGGGGCGGTCGACCCCGAGGATCACCGGCACGGCATGCCGCACGGTCGTGCGCACGTCGAGCCGGGGCCCGTCCTCCTCACCCGGCTGCGGTTCACGCATGATCCAGCGCAGCGTCAGCACGTGGCTGCGCGGGATGTCCCGGACGAAGTTCCCGACGTAGTCGTCCGCCGGCGAGCCGACCAGCTCTTCCGGTGTGCCGAGCTGGACGATCTTGCCGTCGCGCATGATCGCGATCCGGTCGCCGAGTCGCAGCGCCTCGGGAAGGTCGTGGGTGATGAAGACCATGGTCTTGCCCGTCTCCAACTGGAGCCGGCAGACCTCGTCCTGCATGTCGCGCCGGATCAGCGGGTCGAGCGCGCTGAACGGCTCGTCGTACAGCATCACCTTCGGGTCGACCGCGAAGGCCCGAGCGAGACCGACGCGCTGCTGCATGCCGCCCGAGAGCTGGTCCGGGAATTGGTTCGCGCAGTCCTCGAGGCCGACGAGCTCGAGCACCTCGGCGGCGCGCGCGAGGCGCGTGGCCTTCGCCACGCCCTGCACCTCGAGGCCGAACGCGACGTTGTCGATCACGCGACGGTGCGCCAGCAGGCCGAAGTGCTGGAAGACCATCGAGGAGGTGTGACGTCGCAGTTGCAGGAGCTCGGCCCTGCTCAGCGCCATCACGTCCTTGGCGTCGATCTCGATGTCGCCGGCGCTGGGCTCGATCAGCCGGATCAGCGTGCGCACGAGCGTCGATTTGCCGGAGCCGGACAGCCCCATGACGACGAACACCTCTCCCGGCCAGACCTCGAACGAGACGTCGCGGACGGCAGCGACGCAGTCGTGCTTCGTCCGCAGCTCCGCGCGCGGCAGGTCGGCGTCGGGCGTCCCGATCACGCGATTGGCGTGCCGGCCAAAGATCTTCCAGACCCCGCCTGCGCGGATGAGCGGTACGCCGCTCCGGTCGATGCCGTGACCGAGGGAGCCGGCGGTATCCACCACCACCGTCACGGCCTAACCGTACTCCGATGCCGGGAGCTGGCCAAGATCAGAAAAGGCCGACGGTCCTCCCGTCGCCGTCGATGTCGACGTTCACGGCCGCGGGGGTAGGGCTGAGGCCGGGCATCGTCTGCATGTCGCCGCAGAGCGCCACGATCCAGCCCGCCCCCGTATACGCCCGCAGGTCTCGCACCGTCACCGTGAAGCCGGCCGGGGCGTTCGTCAGCGCCACGTCATCCGAGAGCGACAGGTGGGTCTTTGCCATGCAGATCGGCAGCTGATTGAGCCCGAGCTCGGTGAACTGGGCCATCTTCGCCCGTGCGGTGGGCAAGAGCAAGATCCCATCCGCGCCGTAGACGCGCGTCGCGATCGCCTCGATCTTCTCCTCGATCGGTGCGTCGAGTGGATAGATGTACTGGAACGAGTTCGGCTCGTCCGCGGCGGCGACAACGGCCTCGGCCAGTGCGGCTGCCCCGGCTCCGCCTTCCTCGAACGCGTTGTTCACCTCGGCGGCGTAGGCCCCCTGCTCCAGCGCGAGCGCACGGACGCGCTCGATCTCCTCATCGGTGTCTCCTGGGAATCTGTTGACTGCCACGACCGCGTTCAGCCCGAACTCCCGCACGATGCCGAGGTGCCGGGCGAGATTGGCGGCGCCCACCTCCACCGCCTCGATCCCACCGTCAGGATCGCCGCCGTGATGTTTGAGAGCCTTCACAGTGGCCACGAGCACGACCGCGTTGGGACGAAGATCGCCTGCACGGCAGACGATGTCGAAGAACTTCTCCATCCCCATGTCGGCGCCGAACCCGCTTTCGGTCACGACGTAGTCGCCGAGCTTGAGCGCAACGCGGTCGGCCACGAGTGAGTTGTTGCCATGGGCGATGTTCGCGAACGGGCCGCAGTGGACGAGCGCCGGCTGCCCTTCGAGCGTCTGCACCAGATTCGGCTTGATCGTCTCCTTCAGGAGCACGGTCATCGCTCCGGCAGCACGCAGCTGCTCCGCCGTCACCGGCTCGCCGTCGAAAGTCTGCGCAACCGTGACCGCGCCGAGCCTCCGGCGTAGATCGTTCAGATCGGAGGCGACCGCCACGATCGCCATCACCTCTGAGGCCGCTGTGATGTCGAAGCCAGACTGGCGCACGTACCCGTTCGGACGGCCGCCGAGGCCGATCACGATGTCGCGCAGCGCGCGGTCGTTGATGTCGACGCAGCGGCGCCAGCTGATCGCCAGCGGGTCGATCCCGAGCTTGTTGCCGTGGAGGATGTGCGCATCGACCATCGCGGCCAGCAGGTTGTTCGCCGCACCGATCGCGTGGATGTCGCCGGTGAAGTGGAGGTTCATGTCCTCCATCGGCACGACCTGGGCATAACCGCCGCCGGCCGCGCCGCCCTTGATCCCGAACACCGGGCCGAGCGAAGCCTCCCGGAGGCAGAGCACCGGTTCCTTGCCGATGTGCCCGAGGCCCTGCGTGAGCGAGACGGACGTCGTCGTCTTCCCTTCGCCGGCTTTCGTCGGCGTGATCGCGGTGACGTCGATCAGCTTCGCGTCCGCGTTCGCCGCCAGCCGGTCGAGGACGGCGAGATCGATCTTGGCCTTGAACCGCCCGTAGAGGTCGACCTCCTCGGGCAGGAGGCCGAGCTCGGCCGCCAGCTCGTCGATCGGACGCAACACCGCGCTCTGCGCGATCTCGAGGGACGAGGGCATCTGTTGCGCCGTCACGAGCGTCCTCTACGTCCCGGCCCGGTGCGGATGGGAACGAGCTGAGATATGAGTAATGTATCTCCGTGGCAGAGGCGAAGGGGCAGGTCGGCGTCCTCCAGGCCTCGGGCTTGGAGGCGGCCTCGCTGGCCGACCGGGCGTACCACGCGATCCGGGAGATGATCGTCTCGGTCGAGCTGCGGCCCGGGGCGGTGATCGACGAGCGCGGCTTGATGGAACAACTCGGGATCGGGCGCACGCCGACCCGCGAAGCGCTGCGTCGCCTCGCGCAGGAGCGATTGGTGGAGGTGTACCCCCGCCGGGGCATGTTCGTGACGAGCGTAGAGATCCGTGATCTGGCCAGCCTCGCGGAAGTGCGATCGGTGTTGGAGAGCCACGTCGCGCGGCTTGCCGCCGAGCGTGCGACCGACGAAGACCGCAGCGCGTTTGACACGCTCCTCGACGAGCTCGGACACCGGACCGATCTCGACGCGCGCGAGCTGATGGCCCTGGACGAGCGGATCCACCGGCAGGTCTACAGGGCGGCGCACAACTCGTTTCTCGAGTCGACCCTCGAGGAGTACTACGTCCTGGCGCTGAGAATCTGGTACCTCGCGCTCGACCGGACGAGAGAGCTGGAGCAGGCAGTGCTCGGCCATCGCGAGCTCCTGGAGGCGATCCGCGACGGGGATGCCGACCGCGCCGAAGAGACGATGCGCAGGCACGTGTTGGAGTTCGAAGAGTCCATGCGGCGAATCCTGACCGGCGCGTGAACGCCGGCAGCCTCCCCTCTGCCGCGCGGGCGGTCGTGATCGGCGCCGGCATCGTCGGCAACAGCATGGCGTACCACCTGTCGCGGCTCGGCTGGACCGATCTGGTGCTGCTGGAGCAAGGACCTCTCCCAAACCCCGGCGGCTCCACGGGTCACGCGTCGAACTTCATCTTTCCCGTCGACCACTCGAAGGAGATGACCACGCTCACGAAGGAGAGCGCGCGCCAATACGAGGAGCTCGGCCTGGCCACGATCAGCGGCGGCGTCGAGGTCGCGCGGACGAAGCAGCGAATGGAGGAGCTGAATCGGCGCATGTCGTCGGCACTCTCCTGGGGCGAGAAGGGTTGCGAGCTGCTGACGCCCGAGCAGGTGCTCGACAAGGTCCCGTTCGTCAACGCGGACGTCATCCTCGGCGGCTTCTACACGCCTGGAGTCTCGGTCGTCGACCCGCTGCGCGCGGGAACGCTGATGCGCGAGTACGCGCAGGAACGCGGCGCAAGCGTGCTCGCGAGCATCGAGGTCACCGGCATCGACGTCGAGAACAACCGCGTGCGCCGCGTCCACACCGACAAGGGCTCGATCGACACCGAGTACGTTTTCGTCGCGTGCGGGATCTGGAGCCCGCGCATCGCGCGGATGGCAGGCGCGACGATCCCGCTGACGCCGGCGGTGCACCAGATGATCAGCGTCGGCCCGATCCCGCTCTTCGAGGCGACGCCGGGCGAGATCTCCTTCCCGATCGTGCGCGACGTGGACACGAATATGTACGAGCGCCAGAACGGGAGCGACATGGAGGTCGGCTCGTACGCCCATCGGCCGATCCTCTTGGACCCCGAGGACATCCCTTCGAGCGAGGAGGCCGCGCTTTCGCCGACGGAGCTGCCCTTCACGTCGGAGGACTTCGACCCGCAGCTCGAACATGCGCTCGAGCTCATGCCTGAGATCCTTACGGTCGAGGGGGCAGGCATCCGCCATGCGATCAACGGCCTCCTGTCGCTCACTCCGGACGGCATGCCGCTCCTGGGAGAGACCGAAGTGAAGAACCTCTGGTCGGTCGCCGCGATCTGGATCAAGGAGGCGCCGGGGATCGCGAAGGCCGTGGCCG
Organism: Actinomycetota bacterium; assembly: GCA_030773975.1. GTDB lineage: Bacteria > Actinomycetota > Thermoleophilia > Gaiellales > Gaiellaceae > 3-1-20CM-4-69-9. The sequence goes on from JALYLY010000027.1 coordinate 7,332, forward strand.
AGTGGGTCGTCGAGGGCGCGCCGGAGACGGATCTGCACACCGCGGACGTCGCGCGCTTCTATCCGCACCAGCGCACGAAGCGGCATGTCGACGCACGCTCCTCGGAGGGCTACAACCGCACCTACGGGATCGTCCATCCGATGGAGCAGTGGCTCTCGAATCGCGAGGTACGGTTGAGCCCGTTCTACCCGCGCGAACGCGAGCTCGGCGCTGTGTTCTACGAGACCGCCGGCTGGGAGCGGCCGTGGTGGTACGCGTCCAACGAGCCGCTGCTCGATGAATACGGCGACCGCGTGATGCCCCGCGAGGCGGAATGGGAGTCGCGCTGGTGGTCGCCGATCATCAACGCCGAGCACCTCGCGATGCGCGATCGCGTCGCGATGATCGACATCTCGGCGTTCGCCGTCTTCGACGTCGTCGGCGCGGGTGCGCTCGACTACCTGCAGCGCATGGCCCTTGCGGAGGTGGACGTGGCCGTCGGACGCGTCGTCTACACGTCGATCCTCGGCCAGAACGGCGGCTTCAAGGCCGATCTGACGATCATGCGGCTCGGCGACAACTTGTTCCGCATCGTCACGGGCGGTTTGGATGGTCCACGCGACAGGAAGTGGTTCGAGGACCATCTGCCCGAGGACGGCTCCGCCGCACTCGACGACGTGACCTCCGCCTGGTGCACACTCGGTCTCTGGGGGCCGCGTGCGCGGGACGTACTCGAATCGACGACGAGCGCGGACGTCTCGCACGAGGGCTTCCCGTTCGCGCGCTGCCGCTGGATCGACGTCGGACCGGTCCGCGTGCTCGCGTCGCGCATCTCGTATGTCGGTGAGCTCGGGTGGGAGCTGTATGCGCCGATGGAGCAGGGCGGCGCGATGTGGGACACGGTGTGGGAGGCGGGGCGGCCCTTCGGGATCGTGCCGTCGGGCATCGGCGTCTACGGCACGACCGGCCGGATCGAGAAGGGCTACAGGCTGTACGGCGCCGAGCTCGAGACGGAATACAACGTCGTCGAGGCCGATATGCAGCGGCCGAAGGTCAAGGACGCAGACTTCATCGGCAAGGAGGCGCATCTGCGCCACCGCGACGAGGAGCCGGCGGCGATCCTCTGCACGCTCACCGTCGACGACAACACGTCGCCGTCGAATGGCAAGAAGCGCTACATGGTCGGACGCGAGCCCATCTTGACGCGAGACGGCGAGCGCATCGTCGACCGCAAGGGCCGCAGCGCGTACGTGACGAGCGCGGGCTCCGGGCCGTCGGTCGGCAAGCACGTACTCCTGGCGTATCTCCCACCCGCCAACGCCGACGAGGGAAACAAGCTGCTCGTCCAGTACATGGGTGACCGGTACCCGGTCACCGTCGCGGTCAAGGGCAGCCGCTCGCTGTTCGATCCGGAGAACACCCGGGTTCGCAGTTGAACGTCCTCGTCTGCGTCAAGCGGGTTCCGGAGACGGGGGCGCGGATCGCGCTCACGCCCGACGCGCAGGCGATCGACACGACCCTCCTCGGCTTCACGATCTCGCCACACGAGGAGTGCGCCGTCGAAGAGGCGTTGCGCATCGCGGAGACGCACGGCGGCTCGACGACGGTGCTGACGCTCGGCCCCGCGGCCGCGATCGAGCAGCTGCAGAACGCGATGGCGATGGGAGTCGGCACGGCGGTACTGCTCGAGACAGATGGACAGGACTGGAACGCGGAGGCGACCGCCGCCGCGCTGGCCGAGGTGATCCGCACGCGGCCGGAGCCGTTCGACCTGCTCCTGTTCGGCAACGAGGCGGCGGACACCGGCGACTACCAGATCGGCGTTCGCGTCGCGCACGCGCTCGGGCTTCCGTGCGTCACGGGCATCAAGGGAATCGAGATCGAGGACGGCCGGCTGACTGCGCGCCGTGAGGCGGGCGGCGGCTGGGAGATCTTCGAGTTGCCGCTGCCGGCGGTCGCGACCGTGAAGGAGGGAATCAACCTGCCGCGCTACGCGTCGCTGCCGGGGCGGCTGCGTGCGAAGAAGACGCCGATCGAGCGGATCAGACCGCAGCCGGAGGCGAGTGCGCTCGTGACAACCAGGCTCGTCGTCCCGCCCGAGCAGGAGACGCACGTCGAGATTCTCGGCGGAGGAGCGGACGCGGCGCCGCGGGTCGTCGCGGTGCTGCGCGAGCTCGGGCTCGTTTAGTGCCCCTCTGCCTCGTCGACGACGACCCCGTCTCGCTCGAGGCGCTCACCTTCGCCTCCCGTCTCGGGGACTTCGAGGCGCTGGTGTTCGGTGACGCCGACATCGATGGCTACGTCGCGCGGGCACGACGCGTCGAGCACGATCGGCTCGACGAGTACGCCCCCGAGGCATGGGCGCAGGCGATCGTGGAGCTGGAGCCGGAGCTCGTCGTGGCTCCCGGCACCGACCGAGGGCACGAGGTGCTCGCGCACGTGGCGGCTCGGCTCGGGGTTCCGTTGGCGGCGAACGTCGTCGAAGCGGAGGCCGACGGAGATGCGTTGCGACTCACGCGGCAGCGTTGGGGCGGCAGCCTGCTCGAGGAGGCGCGCCTCACGGGCACGCCGAAACTTCTCACCGTCGCGGCGCACGCGGTCGAGGCAAAGCCTGCAGGGATGGCGACGACGGTGGAGGAGTTCACCCCGACGCTCGGCGACGAGCACTTCGTTGTCCGCGTCACGCGCCGCGAAGAGCCGTCCTCCGGAGCCGTTCGACTCGACACCGCGCGGGTTGTCGTCGGCGGTGGCCGCGGTGTCGGCAGCAAGGAGGGATTCGAGCTGCTCGAGGAGCTCGCCAACCTCCTCGGCGGTGCCGTCGGCGGGTCGCGCGTCGTCACGAACCTCGGCTGGAGGCCGCATTCCGACCAGGTCGGGCAGACTGGTGCGCGGATCGCGCCCGACCTCTACATCGCGTGCGGCATCAGCGGCGCGATCCAGCACATCGTCGGTTGCAAGGCCGCCAAGCGGATCCTCGTGATCAACAAGGACCAGAGCGCACCGATCGTCGCGCGCGCAGATTGGGCCGTGATCGGCGACCTCCACGAGATCGTGCCCGCGATCGTCGCCGAGCTTCGCAAGAACGGGGCCTAGTGCGGTCGTCCGCCGGAGTTAGCGAGCTCCGGGTCGGCGAGTTTCTCGATGCGCTCGGCGCGCGCACGCCGGCCCCCGCGAGCGGAGCCGCGGCTGCCCTCACCGGAGCGTTCGCCGCGTCTCTTGTCGAGCTTGCTGCCCGTTTCGCAGAAGACGAGGCGGCGGTCACTCGAGCGAAGGCTCTCTCGACACGACTGACGCAACTCGCGGACGAGGACACCGCTGCCTACACAGCGTTCGTGGAGACCCGAAGCGAGGAGGCGCGGCGCCGAACGATCGAGGTACCCGAGGAGGTCGCGGCGAACGCCGACGAGGTGGAGCGGCTCGCCGCGCAAGTCGGCGCACGGCTCACGTCGAGCGTGGCGGGTGACGCCGAGGCAGCCGAGGAGCTCGCTCGAGCCGCAGCGCGCGTCGCACGCCGTCTTGCTGAGCTGAACGCCTGAAGAAACCTGCCCGTCGGCTCAGCGCAGATACAGCTGATCCGTTTTCGCGGCCATGATGAAGTCGTTGCGATGCAGGCCTTTGATCTTGTGCGTCCACCACGTCACCGTCGTTCGGCCCCACTCGGTCAGCAGCGCAGGGTGATGCTTCTCTTCCTCCGCAAGCTCGGCGACTTTGTTCGTGAATTCCAACGCCTGCGCAAAATCATCGAGCGAAAAGACCCGTCTCAGGCGTTTGATCCCATCGATCTCCACAATCTTCCAGTCAGGAACCTGGGGATGGAGCTCGACGATCTCGTCATTCGCCACTCTCGGGGCGTCCTTGTTACACGCGACGCACCTCATCTGCGTCAGTCCCTCCATCGCCTGCTCGGGTCGCCGTTCGACGGGGCTACCGATCTTTGAAGCGTGCTGCCTCGTCGGAGCCGCCGGTGGCATCCCCGGCGCTGTACGAATGAGCGCCGGCGCCCGCCAGCATTCCGCGATCGACGATCAGGTACTCCTCCCGGATCGGACGGCCGTCGAACCAGCACTCGAGGACCTCGCGTGTTCCGGCCGCATAACGGGCCTGCGCGGACAGTGACGACCCCGAGATGTGTGGCGTCATCCCGTGGTGGGGCATCGATCGCCAGGGATGATCCTTCGGAGCCGGTTGCGGGAACCAGACGTCTCCGGCATACCCGGCGAGCTGCCCGCTTTCGAGCGCGCGCACGATCGCATCGCGGTCGCAGATCTTGCCACGGGCGGTGTTGACGATGTACGCACCCCGCTTCATCTTGGCGATGAGGGCGTCGTCGAAGAGGTGCTCGGTCTCGGGATGGAGTGGCGCGTTGATCGTGACAACGTCGCAGACAGGCACCATCGACTCGGCGTCCGGATGGTACGTCACGCCCAGTTCGCGCTCGACCTCCTCCGGGAGTCTGTGTCGATCGGTGTAGTGCAGTCCCACTTCGAACGGCTTCAGACGCCTAAGGACGGCGGAACCGATCCGGCCGGCGGCGACCGTCCCGACTTGCATCCCTTCGAGGTCGTATGACCTCTCGACGCAGTCGGCGATGTTCCATCCGCCCTTGACGACCCACTGATAAGACGGGATGTAGTTCCGCACCAGCGACAGGATCATCATCACCACGTGCTCCGACACGCTGATGCTGTTGGAATAGGTGATCTCGGTGACGGTGACACCACGCTCGATCGCTGCTGCCAGGTCGACGTGGTCCGAGCCGATTCCCGCAGTGATGGCCAGCTTCAGCTGCGGCGCCTTGGCGATCCTCTCGGCCGTCAGGTAGGCGGGCCAGAACGGCTGGGAGATGACGATTTCCGCGTCCGGGAGCTCGCGCTCGAAGACCGAGTCCGGCCCGTCCTTGTCCGACGTGACAACAAACTCGTGGCCACGCTCTTCGAGGAACGGCCGTAGCCCGAGCTCCCCTGAGACGCTGCCCAGAAGCGCACCCGGCTCGAAGTCGATCCCCTCAGGGGTCGGTGTGGTCTGTCCGTCGTAGTAGCGCTCGATCGTGGGAATCGCATCTCGAGCGTACGACGTCGGATACCCGTCAACAGGATCGTCGTACAGGACACAGAGAATCTTCGCCACGTCGTCCTCACCTTCCTCGCCTAGGCCTGAATGGGCCCGCGGATTCTAGACCGTCAAAACTGTTCGAGCAGCTCGGGCAGCGGGACGTCTGCGAGCGACTCGAGCAAGAGGTCGGCGTCGTCGAGCGCGAGCGTCGCGGTCATCGGGTTCGGCACCGCCACGCAGATGAGCCCGGCGGCCTTGGCGGCGGTGACGCCGTTCGGCGAGTCCTCGAAGGCGATCGCCTCGTGCGCCTCAAGCCCGAGACGGTCGAGCGCCTCGAGGTAGAGATCGGGTCGGGGTTTCGCCCGTTTGGTGTCCCCGTTTGCGGCCACGATCGTGTCGAGGCCCTCGAGGTGGCCGAGCCGGCCGAGATGACGGGCGATCCAGTCGTCGTCGCTGCTGCTCACCACCGCTGTCCGTAGGCCGAGCCGATCCGCTTCGGCGAAGTACTCCTCGACGCCCGGCCGGAGCTCTTCGAGATCGATCAGCTCGTACTCGCGGGCGCGGCGACGTGTGGTCAGCGCCTGCTCGTCGAGGCGCCTGCCGACGAGGTCCTCGAGATGTCCGAACGGATCAAAAGGCGCGCCGATCGTCCCGATGAGGGTGGCCCATTGATCCTGTGGGAGCTCATGACCGTGCTCGCGGTAGAGCTCCTCCCACACGAGCCGGGAGGGAGTCTCGGTGTCGACGAGCAGGCCGTCGAAGTCGAAGAGGAGCCCGCGGATTGCCACGCTGTCAGTCTTCCTGAATGGCCGTGCTTGGCGTCGACGTAGGCGGGACCTTCACGGACGCGGTCGTCCTGGACGGCGGTCGCGTGACCACCGCCAAGGTGCTCACTGCCCCGCACCAGGAGGAGTCGGTCCTCGCGGCAGCGCGAGCGGCGGGCGCCGAACACGTCGAGCGTTTCGCACACGGGACGACTGTTGCGACCAACGCGCTGCTCGAACGCAAGGGAGCGCGGACCGCGTTCGTCACCAATGCCGGCTTCGAGCATCTCCTGCATCTGCGCCGGCAGACCCGCGCGCAGCTGTACCGGCCGTGTGCGACCTGGCCCGAGCCGCTCGTCCCGCTCGAGCGCTCGCACGGCGTGGCCGGGCGCATGGGCCCGGACGGGGAACTGGAGCCGCTCGAGCTTGGCACGCTGCCGGACATCGACGCCGAGGCGGTCGCGGTGTGCCTCTTACATGCGTACCGCGATCCGTCGCACGAGCGCGCCGTTGTCGAGGAGCTCCGGCGCAGGCTGCCGGACGCGCACGTCGTCGCCTCGCACGAGGTCGCGCCCGAGTTCCGCGAGTACGAGCGCGCGTCTACGACTGCGGCCGATGCCTATCTCCGACCGGTCGTGGCGCGCTATCTGCACGCGCTGGCCGACGCTGCCGCAGCGGCGGGATTACCGGAGCCGTTCGTCATGCGTTCTTCGGGAGGAGTTGCGACTCCCGACGAAGCGGCCGACCATCCGGCGACGATTCTCGTTTCCGGCCCCGCCGGCGGTGTAGTCGGCGCCGCACGACTCGCGGCACTGGCCGGCATCGAGAACGCGATCGCGTTCGACATGGGTGGCACGTCGACGGACGTGTGCCTGATCGCGGGCGGCCGCGCGGAGCGAGCGAGCGAACGAACGGTCACCGGGCTGCCGATCCGTCTCCCGACGGTCGACCTGCACACGGTCGGCGCGGGCGGCGGCTCGCTCGTGTGGACGGACGCAGGAGGGGCGCTTCGCGTCGGCCCGCAGAGCGCCGGCGCGAACCCGGGCCCGGCGTGTTATGGGCGTGGCGGCACGCAGGGCACCGTCACCGACGCGAACCTCCTGTTGGGCCGGTTGCCCCAAAGGCTCGCCGGCGGCGTCGAGCTCGACCGCGCAGCGGCCGAGCGCGCACTCGCGGGAATCGATCCGGCGGCGGTCGTCGACGTCGTCAACGCGGAGATGCTGCGTGCGCTGCGCGTCGTCTCGGTCGAGCGCGGGCACGATCCGGCGGACTTTGCGCTCGTGGCGTTCGGCGGAGCCGGTCCATTGCACGCGTGCGCGCTGGCGGACGAGCTTGGCATTCGCACCGCGCTCGTCCCGGAGGCCGCGGGTGTGCTGTCGGCGCTCGGACTGGTCGCGTCGGAGGAGCGGCGAGACGCGGTGCGCTCGTACCTCATGCCCCTCCGGGATGCCGGCGAGCTGCCGCGGGAGGGCGAAGCTGATCTCCGTTACACGGGACAGTCCTTCGAGCTGACGTTGCCGCTGCAGGAAGAAGATCTGGCCGAAGCGTTCCACCGCGCCCACGAACAGCAGTACGGGTTCGCGGAGCGAGACCGCGAAGTCCAGCTGGTGGCTGTGCGGACCGCCGACATCCGTAAGGGACCCGAGCTCGAGCTGCCGCGCGGCGAGGAAACAACGGTCATCGGCCCGGCCGTCATCGAGCTTGCCGGCTCCACTTGCTGGATTCCCCCCGGGTGGGTGGGGGTTAGGGATGGTCGCATGCTGAGGCTCACGCGACAGTGACGATCGAGCTCCAGATCATCGGCAGCCTCCTGCGCGCGGTCGCGGAAGAGATGGGCGCAGTGCTCGTCCGCTCGGCGTTCTCCGCGAACATCAAGGAGCGCCGGGATTGCTCCACGGCGCTGTTCGACGAGCGCGGCCGGATGGTCGCCCAGGCCGAGCACATCCCCGTGCATCTCGGCGCGATGCCCGACGCGGTCGCCGCGGTCATGCAGCACGACCCGGCCTTCGGCGAGGTGTGGGCGCTCAACGATCCGTATGCCGGGGGCACGCACCTTCCGGACATCACGCTCGTGTCGCGAACCGAAACGGGCTTCGCCGTCACGCGCGCGCACCACGCGGACGTCGGCGGCCGCGAGCCGGGGTCGATGCCGGCGGACTCGCTGACGCTAGACGAGGAAGGCGTCGTGATTCCTCCGACCCGGCTGGACGACGACGTCATCGCGGGTCTCGTCGCTCGCATGCGCAACCCCGAGGAGCGGCACGGAGATCTGCGCGCGCAGCTCGCGGCGCACCGCCTCGCGGAGCAGCGCGTCGCGGAGCTCTGCGAGCGGCGCGGGCGCGACACGGTCGTCGCGGCGATGGACGAGCTCTTCGCCTACTCCGAGCGCAGGATGCGCGCCGGCATTGCCGCCCTCCCGGACGGTCGCTTCGCGGCACACGACGTGCTGGAAGCGATCGGGGGCGACCTCGAGGTGCGCGCGACCGTGACGGTCGGGGGCGACACGGTCGCAATCGATTTCACCGGAACCTCCCCTCAACACGCCGGCAACCTGAACTGCCCTCTGTCGGTTGCTCGCTCCGCGTGCTTCTACGTCGTCCGCGTCCTCGTCGACCCAGATCTCCCGGCGTCGGGCGGAGCGTTCGCGCCCGTTACCGTCACCGCTCCCGAAGGGTGCCTCGTCAACGCGCGTCCGCCGGCGGCAGTGGCCGCAGGCAACGTGGAGACGTCCTCCCGAATCGTCGACGTCGTGATGCGCGCTTTTGGCGAGGCGATCGACGTTCCGGCGCAGGGACAGGGAACGATGAACAACGTCACGCTCGGCAATGAACGCTTCACGTACTACGAGACGATCGGCGGCGGTCAGGGCGCGTGTCCGGACGGGTCGGGGCCGAGCGGCGTGCACGTCGCGATGTCGAACACGCTGTCGACGCCGGTCGAAGCGCTCGAGCTGCAGTACCCGCTGCGCGTCGAGCGCTATGGGCTCAGGCTCGGGTCCGGCGGGACGGGACGGCACCGAGGCGGCGACGGTGTCCTGCGCGAGCTGCGCGTCCTCGATGACTGCAGGCTCTCGATCATCAGCGAGCGCCGCGTTCACCAGCCGCAGGGCGAGCGCGGCGGAGAGCCGGGAACACCCGGGCGGAACTCGCTCAACGGAGAGCCCCTGCCGGCGAAGGTGACGCGCGATCTCAGGGCAGGGGACATCGTCACGATCGAGACCCCGGGCGGCGGCGGGCACGGTGGGTAGGGTCTAGGCCGTGAGCGGCCACGTCGAAGCGATCTTCGTCGCGTCCGAGCCCGGCGAGCTCCCGGCTCCGGTCGAGCGCGTCCGTGCGCACGCAGGACGCGGTCTCGAGGGCAACCGTTATTTCTGGGAAGACGGCGATGCGCCCCCGGGACGAGGCGTGACGCTGATCGCGGCCGAGGCGATGGATGCGGTCGCGCTCGAGGGCAACGTGTCGATCGAGTCTGCCGCAACGCGGCGCAACGTGCTCACGCGCGGGATCGACGTCAACGAGCTCGTCGGCAAGCGCTTCCGCATCGGCGACGTCGAATGCGAAGGCGTCGAGCTCTGTGAGCCCTGCGCGCATCTCGAGTCGATGACACAGCCGGGCGTGATCAAGGCGCTCGTGCATCGCGGCGGCCTCAACGCCGACATTCTTAGCGACGGCGAGATCAGCGTCGGCGATCCGGTCGTCGCGGTCTAGACGCCGATAGCCGGGCGCGCCTTCATTCTCGGCGGCACCGGCAACGTCGGCGCGGCCATCGCGCACTCGCTGGCTGCGGACGGCTGGCAGGTCACCGTTGCGGGCAAAACTGAGCGGCCGTCGCAGGCGGGCTTCGAACACGTCGCACTCGACCGAGACGAGGAAGGCGCACTCTCCGTCGCCGGCGGCTTCGACTTCGTCGTCGACGTCATTCCGTTCGACGCGGCGCACGCCGAACAGCTGCTCGAGCTCGAGACCGGCGCACTCGTCGCGATCTCCTCCGCGTCCGTCTACGCCGACGAGCAAGGCCGCACGCTCGACGAGGCGCAGGGCGTCGACGACTTCCCCGAGTTCCCGGTCCCGATTCCGGAGACGCAGCCGACCGTCGCGCCCGGCGACGACACGTACTCGACGAAGAAGGTGAAACTCGAACACATCCTGCTGGAGAACGGCCGCGTCCCGGCCGCGATCGTGCGGCCCTGTGCGATCTACGGCCCGGGCGACCGGATGGGGCGCGAGTGGCACTTCGTCAAGCGCGCGCTCGATCGCCGACCCTATGTCGTGCTGACGAACCGCGGTGCCGGACATTTCCACACCACCGCGTCGGAGAACATCGGCGAGCTCGTGCGGTTGATCGCAGCGCGCCCGCGGACGGATGCCTTCAACTGCGGCGATCCCGATCCGCCGACGGTGCTGGAGATCGCCCGCGGGATCGGCGAAGCCGCAGGCCATCGCTTCGAGGAGGTTCTGCTCGCCGAGCCGGCCGGTCGCGGCGAGGTCGGTCAGACGCCCTGGTCGGTGCCGAAGCCCCTGCTCGTCGACATGACGAAGGCCGAGCGGGAGCTCGGTTACCGGCCTGCGACCACCTGGGCCGAGGCTCTGTCGCTCCAGGTCCGCTGGCTGATCGAGGCAACGCGGGATCGAGACTGGCGTGAGGTTCTCACTCGTGGAGCGGACTACCTGAACTTCGACTACGAGTCCGAGGACGAGTTCGTCGCAGATCTCCCGAAGGCGTAGGCTCACCTCGTGGACGGCGTCGTCAAAGTCGCGTGCGTGCAGGCAGAGCCGGTCGCGTTCGACCGTGCGGCCACGATCGACAAGCTCGAAGGGCTCGTCGGTGAAGTCGCAGCCGCCGGCGCGCGGCTTGCGCTCTTCCCGGAGACTTTCGTCCCCGTCTACCCGTCCAACCGTTGGGTTCGTTATCTCGCAGGCTGGGGCGGTCCGGAGGCGGGAGCAGCACGCGAGGTCTTCGCGCGACTGATGCAGCAGTCGGTGACGGTTCCCGGCCCCGACTCGGATCGCCTCGCCGAGATCGCCCGTGCGAACGACCTCTGGCTCGCGGTCGGAGTCAACGAGCTCGACGGCGGGACGATCTACAACTCGTTGCTCGTCTACTCACCTGACGGAGAGCTGGCACTCCACCACCGCAAGCTGATGCCCACGAATCACGAACGTCTGGTCTGGGGTCTGGGGGACGGGCGTGGGCTGGAGACGATCCCGACGGACTTCGGCAAGGTCGGCGGACTGATCTGCTGGGAGAATCTGATGCCGCTCGCGCGCTTCGCCCTCTACCAGGGCGGCGTCGAGGTGTATCTCGCGCCGACGGCCGACGACTCGGAGGACTGGCACGACTCGATGAAGCACATCGCCCGGGAGTCGCGCGCATTCGTTCTCAGCTGCTGTGTGTTCCAGCGCGCTTCCGGTTACCCGGCCGACGTGCCGCTCGCCGAGGGTGACGAACTAGTGGGCGCCGGGGGCTCAGCCATTCTTGCGCCGGACGGGACCTACCTCGCCGGGCCGCTGTGGAACGAGGAAGGCATTCTTTACGCCGATCTCGATCCACAACGGCTCTACGAGGCACGTCAGCGTTTCGACCCGGCCGGGCATTACCACCGGCCGGACGTACTCCGCTTCAAGCTTGCTACGAGCCGATCCGCAGGCTGAGGTTTCCAGTCGGAAAACCACGAAGCTTGCTCTTCAGCAGTTCGAGCATTCGGATGCCGCCTTTCCGCAGTTGAGGACTTACGCCACGGTGAGCATCGGACGTTCTTCGGCGCGGCACTATCCCTCGTCCACGGCAACTCTCACGAGCGGCTCGTCGCAGCCCGTCTAAGCACTCGCTTGTCACCCGTCCGCCGGGTGATTCCGTCCGCGTCAAAGCGTTCGAGCAGGGACTGGGACGTCTTGCGGGAGATCCCGAGAAGATCGCGGAAGCGTGCGAGTGTTATGCCTCCCGTGCGCTCGCACTCCTCGACCAGGACGCCACGGGCGTGCCCGTATGCTGCCGGCGAGACCGCGTAGCCGTCGCCGACGCGCACGAGGCGGCCCTGCTGCTCGAGGAAGCGCGCGAGTCCCGCGTCTTCGACCTTCACGGGCTCGAGCCCGAGCCGTGCTTCGAGCTCGGCCGCCTCTCGTTCGCGCTCGCCGAGCGAGCCCGCCATGCCCGGGCGGTAGAGCTTCGCCCCGCGCCGCTCCAGTCCGAGCCGCGGCAGGACGGCCGGCGCCCAAGCCTGCGTCGGAGCCGACACGCCCGGATCGAGCGGGTCCGCTGCGTCGAGGCGCCGCTCGAGCTCAACGCGAAGCTCTTCGAGCCATTCGTCGGAGAAAGACCAGCCGCCGTCGGCGTCCAGAACCGGTGCGTGGACCAGCACCTCGCCGCGCGCGCTGCGCTCGAATCGGGCCGCGTCA
>JALYLY010000028.1 GCA_030773975.1 Actinomycetota bacterium
GGCCCGAACCTTGCGGCCCCCGGCGCGCCCTGTCGATCACCTCGCAGGAAGGACGTAGAGGTTGGCCCACTTCGCTTTGAACGGTGCCAGCATCTTGGCGGTGGGGTACGGATACCCCTTGCCCGCATTCGAGCTGTCCACGATCTTCTGTTTGTAGGCGTATCGCTTCGGTGTCCTCTTTGCAATCGGATCGCGCTTCGCGAAGTACGCGGCGAGCTCGTCAATCGCGATTATTCCGCCTTTCTGGTACTCGCTCACCTCGAGCACAGCCAGTCCGCCCGCTGCCTGCGAGATCGAGGACGGAATCCCGTGTAGCGCGTAGACCTTGATGCTCTTGCCGGACGAACGGATCGCCGGAATCGCGCCCGTCGGCGCGAAGTCGCAGCAGCCCCAGATCGCGTCGATCCCGGGATTCGCGCGGATCATGTCGCCGACCGCCCGCTGCACGTCCGGCACGCTGTTCTGGACGTCGGTGTCGTGGCTCGCAACGATCTTCCAGCCCGCGTTCGTCGCGGCCGCCTTCATCAGGTCGCTCGCGATCTTCGCGTTGAGGAACTGAGGTAGGTCGATCGTGCCAATCTCCGAGCCCCTTGGCAGATCGCGTTTCATTCGAGCCAGCAGGAGGTTGAACTCCTTCGCTGGGCTGAGGAAGTACTCGCCTGCGAAAAGAGAGGACGAGTGTGTAAGCGTATGTGTGTCGATGACGGGGACCTTGGCGGCCTTTGCGGCGCGGAGACCGCTCTGGATCGCGCCCGGCTCGATCGTCGTCAGCACGATCGCGTCGACCTTCGAGTTGACGAGGCTCGTCATCCCCGCTCCCATCTTCGCCGGGTCGCCGAGAGGATCGATCTGGATCGTCTTCCACCCAAGCGCCTTCGCCGCGGCGACGGTCGCATCCGTGCCGAGCTTGATGATCTCCGCAGCATTGATCGGTCCCATGATCCCGATCGTCTTCTTCGGAAGTTTGATCTTCGCCGCCGTCATCGGCGCGGCGGTGCGCGCCCCAAACGCGGAGCCGGCAATCATGGCCACTATCGCGACGAGCACAGCAATCGCCGCGCTTCCGCGAACTCGGTGTCTTTTGCCCATTCTTGCGCCCCTTTCTTGGTCAGAGAGAGCGAGTTGCTGGCCGAAGAGCGATTCTCTCACGTGTCGCTGCTCATCCTGCTTTCGCCTCCTGCACCTGCTTGTCGAGCGCGCCGAGCACCTGCGAGACCTGTTGGTTGACGATCGGCTGCAGGACGCGCTGCCCCATCGACGCAACCGGACCGAGGAGATGCACCTCCGCCTCCCACTTCATGTTCGTCCCCTCGCCGGCCTCGGTGAGATTGAAGGAGGTGTCCATGTTCAGCACCGCGCCGACGCCGTTGCCCTTGGCGTGGAGCTTGGCGAACTCCGGCTCGCGCTCCTCCATCTTCTCGAAGTCGATCGACATGCGCAGGCCGCCGAGCCCGAGCGGGATCTTCACGTGCGCGCGCCAGTGCCTGTCGTCCTGGATGTCGAACGACTCGACCCCGGGCATCGTCTTCGCCATCTGCGCTGGGTCGTTCAAGACCTGCCACACCGTCTCCCGCGGCGCCTGAAACTCTCTTTCTCCGGTGACCTTCATCGGCTCTCCACGCTCACGAGCTTGCGCGTCTTCTCCGGCTTCTGCAGCAGGTCCCATACACCCTCGTAGGGATTGCAGCTCCGCCAGACGATCGGCCCTTCGCCGCGGCGGCCGAGTGCGTTCTGCAGTGCTGCGCAGACGGCGTGGATTCCTGCGCCGCCGCCCTCCCCCATGCCCTTCGCGCCGAGCGGCGTGAACGGCGACTCCGACTCGATGAAGCCGGTCTTCATCGGCGGCATGTCGAGCGCATGCGGGACGTGGTAGTCGTAGAAGTTGGGGGTGAGCAGGTTGCCCTCCTCGTCGTAGGTGAAGATCTCGTGCGTCGCTGCGCCGAGCGCTTGTGCGGTCGCGCCGTGCACCTGCCCTTCGACGATCTGCGGATGGATGCGGTTGCCGCAGTCGTCCACCGCCGCGTAATCGACGATCTCGTAGACGCCAGTTTCTGGGTCGATCTCGAGCGCGCAGGCATGGATCTGCGTGGCGTATGTCAGCGTCAGGTTGCCGAACTTGCGCTCGAGATCCGGCTTCTCGAATTGCGGCCTATAGACATGCCGTACGTTGAGCGTGATGTCGAGGTCGGCCGGCAGCCCGGCGTTGTTCGCGTTGAGAATCGCGCCGAGGGCCATGAACGGCAGCGCCGCTTCGGGGTTGCCCTTGATTCGCGCCTGACTCTCAACCAGCTCGATGTCGTCGGGCGAGCAGCCGAAGACAGCTGCGGCGAGCTGCTTCATCTCGACAGCGAGCTTCTCGGTGGCGCCCTTGACGGCGCCCAGCCCTGTGACTGCAAACTGCGACGCGTATGTCCCCGAGAACCCGGCGGTCGAGTTCCAGTAGGTGTCGTGGCCTGCCCGGACGTTCACGTCGTCGGGCGTGCAGCCGAGAATCTCGGCGACGACCTGGGCCGACGTCGTCTCGTGTCCCTGCCCCTGGGGCACCGTTCCGAGCGTCACCACGATCTCGCCGAAGATGTCGAGCTTCACGGTTGCGACCTCGTTGTTCCCGGAGAACTGCAGCTCGGGGTTGAGGATCATCGACTGGCCGAAGTTGTTCGTGCCGGAGTCGAGGGTCGAGCCGATGCCGATGCCGAAGCGCTTGCCGCGCGACTCTGCATCGCTCCGCTTCTCCTCGAGCGAGTCGTAACCGATCAGGTCGAGCGCGATGTCGAGGCAACGCGCGTAGTCGCCGGAGTCGTAGATGCAGCCGTTCGGCGTTTCGTAGGGGAACTCTTCATGCTTGACGTAGTTCTTCTTGCGCACCTCGATCGGGTCGAGGTCGAGCTCACCGGCCACGATGTCGACGATCCGCTCGGTCAGCCAGAGATGCTGCATGCGCGAGTAACCACGGTTCGGCGCCACCGGCGACTTGTTCGTACAAACCTGCGTGAAGTCGACCCGGATGTTGCGCCAGCGGTAGCAGCCGGGCGTGACCTGGGCCCAGATGATGCAGCCCAGTGGCTCGTAGCGCGGGAACGCACCGCAGTCGTCGATCGCGCGGACGGAGAAGCCCAGCATCGTCCCGTCCGCCTTAACCGGGACAGTGACATCGAGGAACGTTCGCTCGTTCCCGTGCGTGTTCGCCGTGTGCTGATCGGTCCGCCACTCAGTCCATTGCACAGGCCGGTTGAGCTTGCGGGCGAGGAGACAGCAGGCCGTGTACTGCGGATGAAGTGTGATCTTGTTGCCGAAGCCGCCGCCGATGTCCTGGCTCACGAAGCGCAGCTTGTCGATGCCGACTCGCAGCGCGGGCGCCATCCAGATCGCACCAACCCCCGGCATCTGGTGGTTTCCATGGATCGTCCACTGGCCGGTGCCGCGGTTGAACTCGACCAGGCAGCCCGAGCACTCGAGCGGCGTCGACGAGAAGCGGTCGAAGTGCAGCCGCTCGATCCGGACGACGTGATCGGCGTCTGCGAGGGCAGCGTCGAAGTCGCCCCAGTCGAAGACGCCCGACCAGACGGTGTTCGAGCCCGCGTCTTCGTGCAGCACGACCTCGTCCTTCAGCGACTCCTCGCCGTCGAGGACGTGCGGCAGCGGCTCGTAGTCGACTTCGACGAGCTCGGCGGCGTCGCGCGCCAATTCCCGTGAGCGCGCTACAACTGCAGCCACGGGGTCGCCGACATGGCGCACACGGCCGACCGCGAGCGCGTAGTCCTTGATGTTCGCGCCTGGCGGGGTGGAGAGCTCGAAGAAGGGGTCCGTCAAGATCGCGACCTCGTCGCCGGTCAGTGTTCCGTAGACCCCGTCCGGCTCGAGGGCCTTCGCGACGTCGACGGACTTGATCCGCGCGTGCGCATATGGAGAGCGGACGAAGTGGACGAAGCCCATCTCGTGCCGTTTCATGTCGTCGAAGAAGACGCCCTCGCCCTGGACCAGTCGCTTGTCTTCCTTGCGCGGCACGCTCTGGCCGATGAAGCCCGGCTTGACGTCCCCCTCTTCGACGACGAGCGGGCGCTCGGGGGTGACGGTCGTCTCTGTCATTCCGCCGCCGCCTTGATCGCCTCGACGATGTTGACGTAACCGGTGCACCGGCAGATGTTCCCCTGGATCGCCTTGCGGATCTCGTCCTCGCTGGGGCTTTTGTTCTGGCGCAGGAGCGCCGTGGCGCTCATCAACATCCCAGGCGTGCAGTAGCCGCACTGGAGCCCGTGGTGCTCTGAAAACGCGTGCTGGAGGTCGTTCAGCTCGCCCTCCGAAGCAAGGCCTTCGACCGTCTCGATCTTCGCTCCGTCTGCCTGGACCGCGAGCATCATGCAGCTCTTCACGAGCGTGCCGTCGAGCAACACGGAACACGCCCCGCAATTCCCCGTGTCGCAGCCGATGTGACTGCCGGTCAGGTCGAGGTCGTCGCGGATGAAGTGGATCAACAGCCTGCGGGCGTCGACTTCGCGCTCGTATTGCTCGCCGTTGACGTCGATCGTGATCGTCTTGCGGGAGACGGCTTCCAAACTAGTGTCCCTTCCGGTGATGCTGCCGAGTTTCCACTAATTCCTTCCTGCGGCCTGGGCGACGGCGCGCAGGGCGAGAACTTCCGCGAGGTGGCGGCGGTAGTCGGCCGAAGCATGCACGTCCCAAGGCGGGTCGAGGTTCGCGTCCTGCACTGCCTTGCGTAGAGCGCGGTCCTCGGTCGACTCGGGTTTCAGGAGGACCGGAACGGAGTCGACGCAACCGATCGCGAGGCGCGTCGCGCCACCGTCGAGCGACGCGGCGACGTTGACGATGCAGGTCCCGTCCTTGCCGATCGGAACGGAAGCGAAGCCGTCGCTCTTGCCGGGCGGTACCGAGATCTTCGTCAGCAGCTCCCCCTGGCCCGCTGCGGTCATGTAGACGCCCAGAAAGAATTCCTCCGCGGGCACGGAGCGCTCGCCGTCCGGGCCGACGATCGTCATCGTCGCGCCGATCGCGACGAGCAGCGGAGGCAGATGGTTCGTCGGATCGTTCGAGCAGACGTTGCCGCCGATCGTGCCGCGGTTGCGGACCTGAACGTCGGCGATCTGGTTGCAGACCTCGCCCAGGATCGGGCGGGCACGTGCCTCCGCAGAGTCGATGATGTCGGTGTAGGTGGTCATCGCACCGAGCTCGACCGTCCCGTCGGCGCCGAGCTCGATCCCGCGCAACTCGCCGATGTCGGCGAGGTCGACGAGAACGTCAGGCGAAGCGGCGCGGGCCTTCATGACGTTGATCAGCGTCTGGCCGCCGGCGAGCGCGCGGGCGCCGTCGTCTGCGCCAAGAAGGCGCAGCGCTTCCTGAACGCTCGCGGGACGAGCGTACTCGACCTCCCTCAGGAGCATGCGCTATTCAGTTCAGAAACCCCTGCTCAGGTCAAGAATCAACCGATGCTCATCCCTTGCCGCAAACGTCACAGAGAGAATGGACAACGCACGCCGCCGACGCGCGACGAAGCGACAGGCGAGGGTCCCCCTCGCCGCCGGTCGCACTCCGTCACCCGACGGAAAACATGCGCGAAGCGCGTTTTCCGGCGGCTGAGCTCCCCAGGTTGGACTCGAACCAACAACCCTCCGGTTAACAGCCGGATGCTCTGCCAATTGAGCTACTGGGGAAAGCAGGGGGCTAGTTTAGCCGTTGAAGTCTGGACTCGACCTCGCTCAGGTAAGCGGGATCGCGTGCTTTGGCGCGTCCTCGCAGCGTCTCGTCGAGGCCCGCGCGAACTTCCCCCACGAGTGCGTCCAAGGGCAGGTCTTCGTCGCCGTTGTCCACGACGAAGACCTTGCGCGGCTCCGGCTCCGCGCCCCACGCTGCATGGAACGCGACCAGGTTCCGCCAGCCGTACGCAGGCCAGACTGGCAGCACGCAAACATCAAGGGACGCGGGCTCGAGCGCGCGGGCGACATCCGTAGCCACTTCTCGGCTTGCGAAGAGCGGCTGGGCGTCCCCCGCCGGGACGATGTCCAGCTCCCCGTTGTCGTCGAGCTCGCCCACGGCGAACAGCGGGTTCCCTGCGGTCGGCGTCCCGAGGGCGAGCGCATGTTCGAGCTCCTCCCGTTGGGAATCCGCCGGCCTGTGCCCCGCCAACAGTCGATGCGCATGCTGACGAGTGACGCCGAGCTGCTCGGCAAGATCGGTGACCGAGAGTCCCTTACGACGCAGCAGCGCTTGCCAGACCTCGGATTCAGCGCGCATGGGCGACGATCGTAATCCGTACTCGTGCGAGTTACGAGCGTGACCTCAGCGCGAGAATGCCTGTGAGGCGGCCAGCTCTTCGACGGTGGCGACGATCTTGGCCAGTGAGGCTTGCAACTCGAGCGTGCGGGCGGGATCTGCGTCACTGAGCTCGCGCCTGATCTGGCGCTCGCGGAGCCGGAGCAAGAGCTGCTCGGCGGTCCTCTCATCGATCCCTTCCGAGGTCGCACGCGCATCGAGCTCAGCGGCGAGGCCCACGAGTTCCGCGTCCGGCTCACCACCGGACACCAGCTGCTCACGCAGGCGCCGGTGCTGCTCGCCGTCGAAGTGCTCGGGCCCGAGCTCGGCGAGCACCGGCAGGAGGGCAGGATGGGCGGCGACCCCGGCGAGTGCGTTCTGCTCGAGCCGCTCGCCCGCGTCGAGCAGTCTCGCGGAGACGCGTCCCGTCGCGGATGCGGCACCTCGCGGAGCAAGCCCGGCCTGTGTCTCCTTCGGCAGATCGAGCTTGTCCGCGGCGTAGCGGATGGCGTCCTGCCGTTCGGGTGACTCCTCGAAACGCGAGAGCACCTCCCGGACGCGGACGAACGCTTCCTGCCGGTCGGCAGCCCGCTCGATCTCGAGCCGAACGCGGTAGGCCAGATAGCTTTCGGCGCGCGCAAGCAGCTGCTCGAATCCCTGCGCCAGATCGGCCGGATCGAAACCAGCCGGCAGAGCGACGACTCGAACGTCGAGACCCTGTGCGAACGCGAGCTCCATCCCTCGCAAGGTTGCCGCCTCCCCTGCAGCATCACCGTCGAAGCAGAGCCACACGCGTGTCGTCAGCCGCCCGAGCTCCTTCAACTGCCGCTCGGTCAGCGCCGTTCCCATCGACGCGACCACCGGCTCGATTCCGGCCTGGCTGAGCGCGAGCACGTCGGTGTTCCCCTCGACCACGATGGCGCGCTCTTGCTTCGCGATCGCGGCCCGGGCACGATCGAGCCCGTAGAGCAAATCGCCTTTCCGGAACAGCTCACCTTCAGGCGAGTTGACGTACTTCGCCTTCAGCGGATCGTCCTCGCGCAGCTTGCGCGCCTGAAAGCCGAGCACGCGACCTCGTGCATCCGCGAGTGGAAACAGCAACCGCCCGAAGAAGTAGTCGTTGCCGCGCCTGTTTATGAGGCCCGCGGCAACCAGTTCGTCCCGCGTGAACCCGCGCTCGAGCGCCTTGCGCGTCAACGTCGTTCCGCCGAGCGCCAGCCCGAGCCGGTACTCACGACACACTTCCTCGCCGAGACCGCGGCCGGCAAGATAGTCACGCGCCAGCGAGCCGGCCTGCGAGTCCCAGAGGTATCGCTCGTAGAACGACGCGGCTGCTTCCAGCAACTCGAGCAGACGCTCGCGCCGACGCCGGCGAGCATCTTGCTGAGGCGACGTTTCCTCGTACTCGATCTGGACGTTGAAGCGGTCTGCGAGCCACTCGATCGCTTCGGCGAAATCGAGCTGCTCGGTTTCCCGAACGAAGGTGATCAGGTCGCCTTTCGCCCCGCAGCCGAAGCAGTAGTAGAACTTGTCCACCCCGTTCACGGAAAAGCTGGGCGTCCGCTCTTCGTGGAACGGGCAGCGCCCCATGTAACGGGCGCCGGCCTTGCGGAGCTGAGTGCGCTCCGACACGACCGAGATGATGTCCGCTGCGGCTTTGACCTCCTCGACCGATGTGTCCTTGATCCGGGCCACTAGTCCGGCTCCGCGACGTAGCTCAGCGCGAATCGGTCCGTCATCCCTGCAATGAACTCGACGATCTGCTCGGGCTCCTCCCCACGCTCGGCAAGATGCTCGAAGATCCGCCGCACGGTTGCTCGGGCGCGCTCCTGCTCCTGCCGCGTGTGCGGGCCCAGATAGACCCGCTCGAACATGAACGAACGCAGTGCGAGCATTGCCCCGCCGATCTCCTCGCTCTGCACGATGTCTCCAGCATGCTCGGAGCTCTCGACCAGGTCGTGCACCAGCATGTCGATGCGCCGCGAGCCCCGGTCGCCGAGGAGCGCAACTTCCTCGTGGGGCAGCTCCGCTGGATCGAGGATCCCGAAGCGGACGGCATCGTCGATGTCGTGGTTGATGTACGCGACGCGGTCGACGATTCGAACGATCTTGCCCTCGAGCGTCGCCGGCTCCTGCGTCCCGGTGTGAGTGAGGATCCCATCGCGAACCTCCTCCGTCAGGTTCAGCGACTCCGCGATCCGCAGCGACTGCTCGTTGTGGTGGAAGGTTCGGCCGAAACGCTCTTGCAGCGCAGCGTCGAGCGCATCCTCGCCGGCGTGGCCAAACGGCGTGTGCCCCATGTCATGGCCGAGCCCGATCGCCTCGACGAGATCCTCGTTCAACCGCAGGGCCCGCGCCACGCCACGGGCGATACCCGTCGTCTCGAGCGTGTGAGTCATGCGGGTGCGGTAGTGATCGCCTGCGGGATCGATGAAGACCTGTGTCTTCCCTTTCAAGCGCCGAAACGGCTTCGAATGCAAGATGCGGTCGCGGTCGCGCTGGAACGGCGTGCGCAGGCGGCAGTCGTCCTCCGGGCGGAGTCGTCCCCGCGTCTCGTAGGAACGGACGGCCAGCGGCGACAGCCACCGTTCCTCGAGCTCGCGCACCTGCGCCTCGAACGCGTCCGCGACTCTTCCTGCGAGCTCCGGCATCAGTGGTTTTCAGGCTAGATGATGATCGGGACGGTTCCGCCATCGGCGCTCCAGGCTGAACCGGTTACGTAGGAAGCACGCTCCGAGCAGAGAAACACGACGACCGCGGCGATTTCATCGGGTTCGGCCAGTCGGCCCAACGGACGCCCCGCTCCGACGGCTTCGAGCACTTGTTGACGCGTCTTAATAGAACCGGCCGCTTGCTGGTCTGCCAAACCTCCGTCACCAAGCCATGCAGGAGTCGCTGTCGGGCCCGGTGCGACAGCGTTGCAGCGGATCCCGTGCTTCGCGTAGAGATCGGCCACGAGACGGGAAAGTGAGAGCACCGCCGCCTTCGTCACCGAGTAGTTCGGCATTCCGGTGGACGGGCGCTTCCCCGCCGTCGACGAGACGTTCACGATCGTGCCCGCACCTGCCTCCTTCATTCCGGGCAGAACGGCTCGGATACAGCGGACGTAGCTCATGACGTTCAGCTGCCACATCGCGTCCCATTGCTCGTCGGTCGCGTCCTCGAACCCGATCTGATACGCCTCGCCGACGTTGTTCACAAGGCACTGCACCGGCCCGAGAGCCGCAGTCGTCTCGGCAATAAGCTGGCCGCCGGCGCCGGGTTCCGAGAGGTCGCACGCAACCGCGAGGGCCGCGCCCACCTCAGCCCGCGCCTCCTCGGCCCGATCGGCCTCCCGTCCGTTGATCACGACGCGAGCCCCTTCGCCGACGAGCAGCCTCGCCGTCTCGAGCCCGATGCCCGCCGTCGAGCCCGTGACGAGACAAATCTGATCCTTCAGGCCAAGATCCATCGGCTGGGTAGCCTAGTTGGCGTGACCAAGCTCCTCCTGGTGCGCCACGGCGAGACGGATTGGAACCGCGACGGCCGCTGGCAAGGCGGCTCCGACACGCGACTGAACGACCTGGGCCGCGAGCAGGCGCGGGCGCTCGCTGAACAGCTGGATGGAGAGATCGACGTTCTCTATTCGAGCGACCTCGCCCGGGCACGGGAGACGGCGGAGATCGTCGCGGCGAAACTGGGCCTTGAGGTTCGACTCGACCCAAGGCTGCGCGAGCGCGGGTTCGGATCGTGGGAAGGGCTCACCACGATCGAGATCGAGGAACGGTTCGCCGATGCCCACAGACGCTGGCTCGCCGGCGACGGCGCCGGGGCAGACGACGCCGAGGCCTTTGAGGATTTCTCTGCGCGTGTAGAGGACTTTCTGTCAGACGTACTGCGCCTCCACCCCGGCGAGGAGGTCCTGGTGATTTCTCATGGCGGCTCGATCCGGGTGATCCATGCCGTCGCGGCCGGCGTCGACTACGTCCGGGATCACAGGCTGATTCCAGGCGTGCCCAATTGCTCGGTGGCCAGATACGCGGCTAGGGACGGGAAACTGGCGCCGCTAGACTGAAGCCCCGGGTGGAGGACTACACAAACAAGTACAAGGGCGAGCAGGTGGAGGTCGCGCTCTTTGGGGGCGAGTATCAAGAAGGTGTCTTGACGGCCTACTGCTACGTGGAGGACGTCGCCCACATCGAGCTGAACGGACACATTCTCGTTCCGTTGCAGAACATCGCGTCGCTTCACTGTTCGAGCCGTTGCGACGCCCCGGAGGATGACTGGCCTCCACGCGGGCTCGAGCAGGAAGACGGCAACTAAGGCCCCCGTTTTGGGCGGCCGGCTTCTCGTCATTCGGAACGTCCTCAAGGCGTGGGCTTTGCTGCTCGGAGCCTGTGCAGTCCTCGGCCTGATCGGATGGGCGCTCGGCGGCTATCGCCTGCTCTCGATCTTCGTCTTCTGCGGCGTGCTGCTCGCCGGAGCCCTCTACTGGTACGCAGACCGCGTCGCACTCGGGCTCGTGCGAGCGCGTGAGCTCCCTGTCGGAGGGGCGCCCGGGCTCCACTCCACGATCGAGCGCCTCGCTGCGCGTGCGGGCGTCGTGAAGCCCCGGTTGTACTTGATCGACGACGGGCTGCCACGCGCTCTGGCCACCGGTCGAGGCCCGCGTGGTTCGACGATCGCAGTGAGCGCGGGCCTCTTGTCAGCGGCGTCTCCGGCGGAGCTCGAGGCAGTGCTGGCACACGAGCTCGCGCACGTGCGCCATCGCGACGTCGTCGTGCAGACGTCCGTCGTCGTGCTCGCCGCGACGCTGCTCGAGCTAAGTAGAGTCGGCGGTTGGTTCCAGCGCGTCCTCTTGTGGTTCCTGGGACCGCTGGCCTCGGCGTTTGTTCATCTTCTGCTTTCACCGAAGCGCGAGTTCCTTGCAGACCACGCGGCTGCAGCGATCTGCGACACGCCGCATCCGATGGCCGATGCCCTGGTCCGCCTCGACCAGGCCGCCGAGCTCGTTTCATTCAGTGGAAGTCCGGCCACCGAGCCGCTCTATACGATCAACCCGTTTCTCGAGGTTGGCCTGGCTGCGCTCTTCGTGACGCATCCGCCCGTCGGTGAACGCGTCCGGCGGCTGCGCGAGCTGGATCCCGACTGGCGTGAGAAGCTCCGCGCCGCATGAGGCTCGCGATCGAACAATCCGAATATGAAGAGCGGCTGGCAGGGCTCGCGGAGCACCTGCTCGAGCGCAAGCTGACCGGCGCAGTGCTCTTCGATCCGTATTACGTCCTCTATTACGCCGGTTTTGCCTTCGCCCCCACCGAGCGTCCGATCGCTTTCGTCCTGACAGCAGAGGGCAAGGGTGGCATGCTCGTCCCCCGGCTCGAGCGCGAGCACGCGCAGGCGAACGCGAGCGTCGATCACGTCGCGGACTACCCGGAGTACCCGTCGGAGACGCATCCGATGGAATCTCTTCGCGGCCTGCTCGAAGAAATGGGAGTCACGGGCTCCTTCGGCGCCGACCAGGACGGGTACCCCTGGGTGCTCGGCTATCGCGGCCCGTCCCTGACGGAGCTGACTGGCACGACGCCCGAGAAGGTCACCGCGTTCGTCGAAGACCAGATGGCCGTGAAGAGTGCTGCTGAGATCGAGTTGATCCGCGAGAGCTCGAAGTGGGGCAACCTCGCACACGTCCTGCTGCAGCGATACA
This sequence comes from Actinomycetota bacterium, assembly GCA_030773975.1. Taxonomy (GTDB): domain Bacteria; phylum Actinomycetota; class Thermoleophilia; order Gaiellales; family Gaiellaceae; genus 3-1-20CM-4-69-9. The sequence continues at coordinate 11,948 of JALYLY010000028.1, forward strand.
CGCGGCCCGGGTTGACCGAGAGCGAAGTCTCCCGACGCGCGAGCACAGAGGCCTCGCTGGCAATGCTCGACGCGATCGGGCCGATCTACCGAGCGCAGAGCTTCTTCTTCGACGGAGCGAGCGCCGGCTACCGCGGACAGATCGGGCGGAACGCAGCGATCCCCCACGCATTGGCAAACAACATCGTCTTCCAGGCGGGCGATGTGCTCGTGACAGGAGCGACCGCACCGGTCTGGGGCTATCTCTCGGAGCTGGAGCGCACGATGGTGATCGGCCCGCCTTCACCAGAGCAGCAGAGGATGTTCGACCACATGGTCGCATTGCAGGACACCGCTTTCGAGGCAATCAAACCCGGCGCGCGATGCTCAGACGTCGACCGTGCCGTGCGCGCGTACTACGACAAGCATGATCTCTGGGAGTACTGGAAGCACCACGTCGGGCACTGCATCGGCCTCCGCTACCACGAGGGACCGTTCCTCGACATCGGCGACGACACGGAGATCAAGCCCGGGATGGTGTTCACCGTCGAGCCCGGGCTCTACGCAGCAGGCTTAGGCGGCTTCCGGCACTCGGACACCGTGGCCGTGACGGACGACGGGATCGAGTTCCTCACGTACTATCCGCGCGACATCGAGAGCCTGACGCTCCCGGTCTAGGTCTGTTGCCTACACACCTGCGAGACGGTTGATTGCGTCCGGGCCTCCGGCGAGGCTGGTGGTTGTCGATACCCCAGCTCGCTGAGGAGGCCCGGAATGGTTAACGCTACGCAGCCGCCGCGACGGATGCGCTTCTCCTTTGAATCGCGCTGCCGTCTTGTCTCGCTCGTTCTTGCTGGTGCGAGCCCGGAGGCGAACTGGTGCGGCCCGACGCCCGGGACCTCTCTCCGGACGAAAGCGCATGCGTCGGCCTCGGTATACGGGCGCGGAATGACGGGAATCCGATGCAGGATCTCCGCGTCGTTACACGCCGCGACGATTGCCGGAACGTCATCCAGCTTCCAGGGACGCAGTTCGATGTCGCCGTCGCGCAGCTCCACTTTTCTAAGCCTAGAACGACGAAAAGCCGCCATTGCGGCCCTTCGTCGAAAAGATAATCGGCGGCTGCCTACTCTCCCGGGAGGTTGCCCTCCGAGTACCATCGGCGCAAGCAGGCTTAACTTCTCTGTTCGGAATGGGAAGAGGTGTTTCCCTGCCGCTATGACCGCCGAAGTTGTCAGGGCGCTACGCGTTCCGCGCACCCTCAAAACTCCATAGCTCCACACTCAGTGTTCTAAATCAAGACCTCGAGCAATTAGTACGGGTCCGCTAAACGCGTTGCCACGCTTGCACGTCCCGCCTATCAACGTGGTGGTCTCCCACGGCTCTTACTCCCTCTAGGGGATGGGAAGCCTCATCTCGAGGTGGGCTTCCCGCTTAGATGCTTTCAGCGGTTATCCCATCCGGACGTGGCTAATCAGCAGCGCCGTTGGCACGACGACTGATACACCAGAGGTCCGTTCGCTCCGGTCCTCTCGTACTAGGAGCGACTCCTCTCAAGCTTCCAGCGCCCATGGTGGATAGGGACCGA
>JALYLY010000029.1 GCA_030773975.1 Actinomycetota bacterium
GTATGCGTGGAGCAAAGGCTGGAGGTCGGCCGCGCTCGCGACCGACACCGTGATCGTCTACTTCAAGAACGTCGTCCAGGCGTTCGAGGTGCGGTTCAAGCAGCTCGGCGGCAAGATCGTCGCGAAGGAGACGTACCAGTCGCTCGGCGGCAACAATGTCCAGAACGCGGTCAGCCGTCTCAACGACGTCAAGGCGAGTGTCATCGTCACGTCGACGGCGGGTGCGTTCGGGGCGTTGTCGACCCTCATCTCCGGCTTGCGGACGCTCGGGAACAACACGCCGATCCTCAACTCCTGGGCCGGCGACGGCACGTACTGGCTGCCCACCAACCCGAAAGTGACGAACTACTGGTTTGTCACGTTCGCATCGTGCTTCGGAGACGATCCGAGCGCGGCGGTCAATGCGCTCGCGAAGAAGGTGAAGGCGGGTACAGGCGGTCTCATCACAGGACCGTCGGCGATCGACGGTCTCGTTGTCGCCATCAAACGCGCCAACGGCTCGACGAAGGGAATCGCGCTCGCGAAGGTGATGGAGAAGTTCAAGAAGGTGCCGACGATCTCGGGCAACGTCAGCTTCTCGACGAAGCTCCACACGGTGTTCGGGCGGCGGTACCGCGTGATCCGGATCCAGAACAACGTGCCGAAGTTCGTCGGCACGATCGTGGCCAAGGTCGTTCCGAAGATCTAGGTCTTGTCGCAACCGAGCGGCGACGAAACGACGAGGAGGCCCGGAGACACACTCCGGGCCTCCTCCGTGTCGCGGTCCTTCGAGGGCGTGCATGCCCTGCGCGACGTCACGCTCGAGCTGAGGAGGCGGGAGGTCGTGGGGCTGATCGGCCCAAACGGGGCGGGCAAGTCGACGCTCGTCAACTTGTTGAGCGGTTTCGACCGCCCGAGCGCAGGGACGATCGAACTGGAGGGACGTGACGTGACGCGCTGGAGCCCGAGCCGGCGCGGAAGGCACGGGCTCGCCAGAACCTTCCAGCACAGCCACGCATTCCGGTCGCTGTCGGTGCAGGAGAACGTCGAGGTAGCGGCACTTGGCGTCGGCACGGCCGCCCGCGAGGCGCGAAGGCGGGCGGCGGAGCTGCTCGAGACGCTCGGCCTCACCGCGCATGCCGACGCTCGGGCCGGCACGTTGGCGCAAGGTGACGAACGGCGACTGGGCGTTGCGCGCGCCCTCGCAACGAATCCACGCTTTGTCCTGCTCGACGAGCCCGCGGCCGGCCTGCCTGAGGCCGAGGTTCCAGAGCTTGCCGATGCGGTCCGCTCGGTCCGGAACGAGCACGACGCGGGCGTTCTGCTGATCGACCACAACATGGCGCTGATCATGGAGATCTGCGACCGCATCTACGTGCTCGACCAGGGACGTGCGCTTGCCGAAGGAACGCCGCAGGAGATTCGCGGCAATCTCGACGTCACGGCGGCCTATCTTGGCGAGAGTGCCGTGCAGGAGGACAGATGACTGCGCCCGCGCTCGCCGTCGAGGATCTCGAGGTTCGTCACGGGGCCGTAGACGCGGTGCGCGGCCTGTCCTTCGAGGTCGGACACGGTGAGATCGTCGGTCTCATTGGGCCGAACGGTGCGGGGAAGTCTTCGACACTCCACGCGATCATGGGCGCGGTCCGTCCCACTGGCGGAGACGTGCGTGTCAACGGGGTCTCGGTGGTCGGCCGTCGACCCGAAGACGTGGCACGGCTCGGCGTCGCGCTCGTGCCGGAAGGGAGGCGCATCTTCGCCGAGTTGACCGTCGAGGAGAATCTTTTGCTCGGGCTCGCCGGACGACGCAGGCGGGAGGGCGTGGCAGAGGACACGAGAAGCGTCTACGACCTCTTTCCCGTGGTCGAGGAAGCCCGTCGCAGAAAGGCGGGGACCCTCTCCGGCGGGCAGCAACAGCAGCTTGCGATCGCTCGGGCACTGGTCGCGGATCCGGAAGTGCTGCTCCTCGACGAGCCTTCGCTCGGTCTCGCGCCGCGCGTGGTCGACCTGGTCTTCGACGCGTTGGCCGCGATCCGCGAGCGCGGCCTCGCGATCCTGCTCGTTGAGCAGCGCGCGCAACGGACAGTTGCGTTCGCAGACCGGTCCCACGTCTTGTCCAAAGGGCAGTTGCGCCTGACTCTCGGGCCCGAGTCGGCGAGTGACACGGACGCGCTCGTCAGCGCGTATCTCGCATGACGGTCGCGGTCCTCGGCATCGACTGGCAGACGCTCGCCGACGCGGTCGGTCTCGGCGCGATCTACGCGCTCATGGCCGTTGGCATCGGCCTCGTCTTCGGCGTCCTGCGTCTTGTCAACTTCGCCTACGGCCAGCTGGTGATGGCCGGCGCGTACGCGCTCGCATTCGCCTCCGAGCGCGGCTGGCCCGTCTCTGTCGGCATCGTCCTCTGTTTTGCGGTTGTGCTCGCTCTCTCGGTCCTCATGGATCAGGTCGTCTTTCGCCCACTGCGCGGGCAGTCGCCGGCCGTAATGCTCGTCGCGACGTTCGCGGTCGCCTTCCTCCTACAGAGCATCGCCCTGTTGTGGTTCGGACCGCTCGGAAAGATCTCGGCCTCTCTTGCGACGTTGAATCAGCCGGTCACGATTTCGGGCGTGGACATTCGCAAGATCGCGATCGTCGCTACGGTGCTGGCGGCCGCCTGCCTGCTGATGCTCGTCGTACTGCTCGGTCGCACCCGCGTCGGGCTGCACATGCGTGCCGCGGCAATGGACTTTCGCACCGCCGAGCTCCTCGGCGTGCGGGCGGGGCGCGTGATCGGCGCTGCCGTGCTGATCTCGGGGTTGCTTGCAGCGGTCGTGGCGGTGATGCTCACGGTGCAGACACCACTCGTCACGCCGGACTTCGCCCTGCGCGACACGATCCTGGTTCTCGCGGGCGTCGTGCTGGGCGGCATGAACCGCCTCGTGCCTGCGACCCTCGGGGGGTTCGCGATCGGTTTCGCATCCGGGCTGCTGGGAGGTGCGCTGCCGACAGATCAGAGTCAGTACCTGCCCTCTTTCCTCTTCGCGGCCGTCATCCTCGTTCTCCTGGTCAGACCCGGTGGACTCTTCACGCGCGAAGGCCAGCAGGCGGTAGAGCGGGTATGAGGCGCGTCGACCCGACCCTGCAGTTGCTCGCCCCGATCGCGCTCATCGGCGTCGCGGCGCTCGTCGGAACGATCGTCTCGACGTCGACGGAGACCTACGTGATCAACGCGCTAGTGAACGTCGCGATCGTCGTTGCGCTCTACGTCTTCATCGGCAACTCCGGCGTTCTCTCGTTCGGACACATCAGCTTCGTCGCCGTCGGCGCGTGGGCCGCCGGTGTGCTTTCGATGCCCGTGGAGGAAAAGCCGGCGATCATGCCCCACCTCGCGAGCCTGCTTCGCAATCACACGGTCGGCAACGTCTGGTCACTCGCGCTCGCCGCCGCCGTCGGTGCCGCGTATGCGCTCGTCGTCGGCCTGCCACTGATGCGTCTCTCCGGCCTGGGAGCAGGGATCGCGACGTTCGGTGTGCTCGAGATCACGCACAACGTCCTGCGCTACTGGGAGAAGATCGGGCCGGGACTGAACACCTTCTCCGCGGTCCCCGAGACGACGGGGCTCTTGCAAGCCTCGCTCGGGGCCGCGCTCGCCGTGGTCGTCGCCTTCGCGTACAGGCGCAGCCGGTTCGGCAGGCTGCTGAGCGCGACGCGCGAAGACGCGGCCGCGGCGCGCGCAGTCGGCGTGTCCGTGTATCGCCAGCGGATGATCGCGTTCGTGCTCTCGGGAGCCCTGGCCGGGTTCGCGGGCGGGCTCTACGTCCACCTGCTCCCCGTAAATACCGAGTCCGTCTATCTCGACCTCACCTTTCTTACGCTGGCGATGCTGGTGATCGGCGGCGCGACCAGCCTCTGGGGCGCCGTCGTCGGAGCGCTGGCCGTCAGCGCCGTCGACTCGTTCCTCGCCGAGGCGGAGAGCGGCATCCACGTCTTCGGACAATCGCTCGATCTGCCGGCCGGCACGCGGATCGTGGTCGTCGGGGCCCTCATGGCCCTTGTCCTGATCGTCCGCCCGGCGGGGCTCACCGGCGGCCGGGAGCTCGCGTTTCGTCAGCGCCGGCCCCTGCGCGTTCTGACAAAGTTCGCCAAATGACCAACCCGAAGTTCGAGCAACTGAAGGAGCGGCTCGCCGAGACGCAGGACCTGACGAAGGCCGCCACCCTGCTGTTCTGGGACCAGCGTGTGATGATGCCCGCGGGCGGCGCCGCGGCCCGCGCGGAGGCGACGGCGACCGTCAGCCGTCTCGCGCAGGAGCGATTCGTCACGGACGAGATCGGTCGCCTGCTCGAAGACCTTCGCGACCTCGAGGAGAGCTCGGACTACGACTCCTTCGAGGCGAGTCTGATCCGGGTCACGCGGCGCGACTATGAGAAGGCCACGCGCGTCCCGCCTGAGCTCGTAGGGGAGATGAGCCGGACCTCGACGCTCGCTCTCGCGGCCTGGGGGCCCGCAAGGGAAGAGTCGAACTTCGAGGCTCTACGACCGCACATCGAGAAAAATCTGGAGCTGCGCCACCGCTACGTCGAGTGCTTCGACCCCCCCGACGAGACGTATGACGTCCTCCTCGACAACTTCGAGCCGAACATGAAGACGGCGGAGGTGCGTGAGATCTTCGACGAGCTCAAGGAGGAACTCGTGCCGCTGATCCAGGAGATCGGCGACGCCGGGGAGATCGACGACTCGTTCCTGCACGGGGAGTTCGACCAGGACGCACAGCGGGTCTTCAGCTTCGACGTCCTGCGGCGCTTCGGATACACGGATGACGAGTGGCGGCTCGACCAGACGCTGCACCCGTTCATGACGACTCCGGGCCACCGCGACATCAGGCTTACCACGAACTTCCGCGCCGACGATCTCAGCTCGCTTTTCGCCACCATGCACGAGTTCGGTCACGGGGTGTACGAGTGGGGAGTCGACGACTCACTCGCGAGAACACCGCTTCACTCGGGAGTGTCGCTCGGCCTGCACGAGTCTCAGAGCAGGACCTGGGAAAACCTCGTCGGGCGCAGCCGCTCGTTCTGGCGGTACTTCTATCCGCGGCTGCAAGAGACCTTCCATGCGCAGTTGGGCTCCGTGGACGAGGAGGCGTTCTACCGGGCCGTGAACAGGGTGCAGCCGTCCCTCATCCGCATCGACGCGGACGAGGTCACCTACAACCTGCACATCATCCTCCGCTTCGAGCTCGAGCAGGACCTGATCGAGGGTCGCGTCGCCGTCGCGGATCTGCCGGCGGCCTGGAATGCGAAGATGCAGGCGTACCTCGGGGTCGAGGTTCCCGACGACGCACGCGGCGTGCTCCAGGACATGCACTGGGCGGCGGGCGGGTTCGGGTACTTCCCGACCTACGCGCTCGGGAACGTGATCTCGGTGCAGATCTGGGAGCGGGCGAAGGAAGACCTAGGCGAGCTGGAGGAGCGCTTCGAGCAGGGTGAATTCGGCGAGCTGCGCGAATGGCTGCGGGACCACCTCTACCGGCTCGGGCGCAAGTTCACGCCGCAGGAGACGATCCAGCGCGTCACCGGAGGACCGATCGACGCGAAACCGTATATGCGGTACCTCCGCGAGAAGCTCGCCCCTCAGGCCGTTTGACGGTCGGGACCGAATCGCCGCAGCTCGAACGGCTGAAGGCCGTCCTAGCAGAGGTCGCGGATCTCTCTCACGCGCAACAGATCCTCGAATGGGACGCACGCGTGTCGATGCCTCGCGCGGGCGCGGCCGCTCGTGCAGACGTGGCGTCGACGGTGACGCAACTCGCGCACGGGCGCTTTGTCTCGGACGACGTGGGGAAGCTGCTGGCGGACCTGGACGCCGACGGCCACGATCCCGACTCGGTCGAGGGAGCGCTGATTCGGATCACCCGGCGCGAGTGGGAGCGGGCGAGCAGGATCCCGTCCGAGCTCGTCGGCGAGATGGTCCAGGCGAGCGGCGTGGGTGTAGCCGCGTGGGACGACGCGAAAGGCGCGTCGGACTTCGAGTCCTTCAGGCCCCATCTCGAGCGTCAACTCGAGCTCAAACGCCGCTATATCGCATGCTTTCCCAAGACCGACGATCCCTACGACGTTCTCCTCGACGAGTATGAAGAGGGCCTCACGACCGCACAGGTCGAGGAGATCTTCGCCCGGCTCAAAGGCGAGCTCGTGCAGCTCGTCGACCGGCATCGCGGCGACTCGGTCGAGGACGTCCAAGGCCCGTTTCCCGTCGAGCGGCAGCACGAGGCAGGGCAACTGGTGCTGGCGGCGTTCGGCTACGACTCGGAGTCCTGGCGGCTCGACGAGACGCCGCACCCCTTCGCGGCCAAGCCGGGCGCCGGCGACATCCGTCTGACGACTCACACGGACGAGAGGGATCTCACGTCACTCTTTTCGACGATGCACGAATTCGGGCACGGCGTCTACGAGTTCGACATCGACTCGTCCTTCGCACGGACGCCACTCGCCCGGGGGACGTCCAGCGCGATCCATGAATCGCAGAGCCGGACGTGGGAGAACCTCGTCGGACGAAGCCCGGGCTTCTGGCAGTGGTTCTATCCGCAGCTACGAACCCTGTTCCCGGACGCGCTCGGCGGTGTCGACGAGGTCTCGTTCGTACGCTCGATCAGCGCGGTGCGGCCCGGACTCATCCGCGGCGATGCCGACGAGGTGACCTACGGGCTCCACATCATCATGCGGTTCGAGCTCGAACGGGAGCTGCTCGCCGGCACCGTTGCAGCGGATGATTTGCCGGACGTCTGGAACGCCCGCATGAAGGAATCCCTCGGCGTCGACGTTCCGGACGACGCGCACGGCGTGCTCCAGGACATGCACTGGTCGACCGGGTTGTTCGGGTACTTCCCGACCTACCAGCTCGGCAACGTCATCTCGGTGCAGATCTGGGAGGTCGCGCGTGCGGCGCTCGGCGAGCTCGAGGAGCAGTTTTCCCGCGGTGAATTCGGGGCGCTGCGCGAGTGGTTGAGCGAGCAGATCTACCGCCACGGCAGCAGGTACCCAGCGCCTGACCTGCTGCGTCGTGTGACCGGATCCGGCATCGATCCCGAGCCGTATCTGAAGTACCTCCACGCGAAGTTCGCGTGAGGGTCTGCGTCATCGGTGCAGGAGCCATTGGCAGCCTCTTCTCTGCGCATCTCGCAAAGGTTGCGGACGTGCTCGTGCTCACGCGTCGCAAAGAACACGCGCAGGAGCTGAACGACCGGGGGCTCCAGGTCAGCGGCCGCCACGATTTCACCGCGCGGGTGACAGCGACGGCCGACCCTGACGAACTGTCCGAGTTCGATGTGGGGATCATCGCGACGAAGGCAAATGGCGTCGAAGACGCGGCCGCATCGCTGGCGGGCCGCTTCCCTGCCGCGACGATCATGACGGTCCAGAACGGTCTCGGTGCAGAGGAGATCGTCCATCGCCACGGCGAGTGGCCACTGATCTCGGCAGTGACGTTCATGAGCGGCACCAAGCATTCCGACACGCATGTGGAATACATCCTCGATACGCCGACCTGGCTCGGGCCGTACGGGGCAACGCCGTTCGATCGCGTGGCGGAGCTCGCCCGGCTCTTGGTCGAGTCGGGGCTCGAGGCGGAGGCTCTGCCCGACTTGCGTCCCGCCCAGTGGTCGAAGCTGATCTTCAATGCGACCGTCAACGGTGTCGCCGCCCTGACCGGGCTGCCGCACGATGCGCACTTCGCCGCCGAGGGCACCGAGTCCGATCTCGGCCACCTCGTCCACGCGCTCGTGGACGAGGGCAAACGTGTCGCCGTCGCAGAGGGTGTCGTGCTGCACGACGATCCATGGGAGATGAACGTCCTTGCCACCAGGCGCGGGAGCGCGCACTATCCGTCGATGCTCGAGGACGTCGAGGCGCGGCGACCGACCGAGGTTGAGCTGATCAACGGCACGCTCGTCCGGGAGGCAGAGCGTCATGGGGTGGACGCTCCTCTGCAGAACGCTGTTTACCGACTCGTCGCGGCCAGAGAGGCGTCCTACTCGTGAAGGTCTGCGTAGTCGGCTGTGGGGCGGTCGGCTCGCTCTTCGCCGCGAACCTCGCAGGGCTCGAAGACGTCGAGGTCTGGGCCTACGATCTCTCGAGAGAGCACGTCGACGCAATCAATCGCGATGGGCTGCGGCTCAGCGGCGCAGGCGAGGTGCTGGGACGACTGACGGCCACCTCCGACCCCGCCGCGCTCCCGGCATGCGACTTCGGCATCGTGGCGACGAAGACGATGCACACCGCGGCTGCGATCGAGGCGACGGCGGCGGCGTTCGTGGGCGGGTGTGTCGCGACCGTTCAGAACGGCCTGGGGAACGAGGAAGCGATTGCAAAACACGCCGAGCGGGTGATTCGGGGCACGACCTTTCCTGCCGGCAGGCTGGTCGAGCCAGGCCACGTCCAGTGGGACGTCAAGGGCGACACGACACTCGGGCCGTTCGAGCCTCGCCCGGCTCCGTTCGAGGAGGTCGAGCGACTCGCCGAGGCTTGTACCCGAGCCGGGATGCCGACGACGGCCGTGCGAGACGCACGCGGTCCGCAGTGGCGGAAGGTGATCTTCAACGCGGCAACGAATCCGGTCGGCGCGCTCACGCGGCTGACTCACGGGCGCGTGTGCGAGGACCCTGAGCTTCGGCGTCTCGTCACCGGCCTAGTGGACGAGGGCAAGGCCGTCGCCGCGGCGCAGAGGATCGAGCTCGACGCCGACCCGGAGGACCTGATCGACCACGCCGCGAGGCCGGAGGTCGCCTACGACCACAAGGCGTCGATGCTCCAGGACGTCGAGGCGCACCGTCCGACGGAGATCGACTACTTGAACGGCGGCATAGTCCGTTTCGGCAAAGAGCAGGGCGTCGCGACGCCGTTGAACCGTGCGATCTGGTCGCTCGTGAAAGGGTTGGAGCAGTCATGGTGAGCCGAGAGGAGATCGACCGCCGCTACGGCCTCGTCCGCGCCGCGATGGCGGAGCAGCACCTGGACGCGTTGCTCGTCTGCGGCTCCGAATACACCGGGTTCGAAGGCGCGGTCACGTACATGTCCGGCTTCGTGATCGTCCATCGCTACGCATACGTCTTGCTGCCGCGCGAGGGGGACCCGACGATCATCTTTCCGGCCGAGGCGCGCTACGTCGGGGAGCACGGGGCTTCGTGGATCGAGGATCAGGTTTTCGCGGAGCGGCCCGGCAACTACATCGGCGACCGCCTGGCCGCGCAGCGGGTGGGCGTGTACGGCCTCGACTACGTGATGGCCGTCCGGGACTTCGAGGCCGCGCATCTGCGGGTCGAGTTCGTGCCGTTCGACGTCGAGTTCGACCTGGCACGCGCGGTCAAGAGCGCAGCGGAGATCGAATCCGTCCGCGACTCGGTTCGCATCAACACCGAGGGCTTCTGGGCGTTCCTGGAGGCGTACCGGCCGGGAAGGTCGCCGGCGGAGGTGCTAGCTCCCGCGGAGCGGCTCTTCATGGAGGAGGGCTGTGGCCGGCTGACCATGAACATGGTGCTCGTCGGGGCGGAGTTTGCGCTCGCTCGCAAAGACACGCTCCTCGGTGACTTCTGCGTCCCGTCGCTCGAGATCGCCGGTCCGGGCGGCCACTGGGTCGAGGTGTCGCGCGCGATCGGCGAGCCGAATGCCGAGGTGAGCCGGATGCTGGAGGCCTACGAGGAGTACTTCGAGGCGGCAAAGTCGGCCCTCCGCCCCGGGGCGACGGCTCACGACGTGCACCGCGCGGTCTCGCGGGGCTTCACCGACCGCGGCTATCAACTGGGTCACGTGACGGGGCACTCGATCGGCATGACGATGATCGAGCATCCCAAGATCGGCGAGGGAGTCGAGACCGAGCTCCGAGAGAACATGGTCTTCTCGATGCACCCGCATGTCATCGCCGACAACGGTGTGGACTGTCTCTATATGCAGGACACGTGGCTCGTCACCGAGGACGGAGGCGAGCCGCTAGCGGGACTGCCGATGCGGATCTTCGGAGCCGGGGAGTCTCGCTCTTAGAACTCGAACGCTGGGGAAAAATCACGTCGGTCTACCTTGCCGGCGTTCTGACTCACAAAGTCGGCGACCGCTGTGAAGGTCGAATCCGCGCAGGAGTTGGCGGCTGAAGACTTGTTACCGCCGGCGCTACCCCCGCAGCCTGCGCATGCTGCGAGTACAACGATCAGCCAAAGGACAACCGCGAATCTTGGCATCCCAGCATGTGAGCATAAGCGAGCAACGCTAGCCCACCTCGGCGTGGATGCGGCCGCTCGACTCCTTGAACCTGCCGCCGTCCCGGCCGGCGCGGACCGCCATGATCTCGGCCAGGATCGCGAGCGCCGTCTGCGCAGGGCTGTGCGGCCCTCAGTGAGCGCAGCGGCAGATCGTCTCGCCGAGCTCCGAGCGCTCGAGCTTGAGCCCGCAGCGCGCGCAGAGTGGCGGCGCGATCTGGGCCCGCACGAGGAGCGCCCGCATCAGACTGGCCCAAAGAGCCAGGTAAGGAAGGAGAAGCTGGCCGCTCATGCCGTTCTTTATCGGCGGAGAGGCCGCCCGGGTTTAGCGGACGATCACGAGCTGGGTCATGCGGGCTGGGTGGAGAGAGCAGAAGAGGCGGTACGTCCCAGGGCGGGTGAAGCGGTACGTGAAGGTGCCACTCCGCATGCTCGGAGATGCGAACCCCGCGGGGCCGCTTGCGACGGTTACGTCGTGGTCGACACCGCCGCTGAAGCGCCAGGTGAAGGCCGACCCGCGTCGTAGCAGGACACGCTGCGCCCCGAAGGTGTAGTCCCCGACGCGGGTGCTGCGGACGTTGCGGCGGAGCGGCCCCGTAGGATTCTTGAGCAGCTCCACCCTGACGCGTTCGGCCGTGGAAGGCGCGGGCACCGACGAGGTATATGCAGCGCAGGAGGAAGTGGGGCCGGGCGCGAGGTAGAGGATCATGATCCCCATAACGCGCACGTGAGGGCGCGAGTTGTCGTACGTCGCAGTGAGCCGCAAGGCGTCACCCGCGCGCACGGGCCTGCCAAGTGGATCGGCGAAGCCCGTCATGTGCAGCGGCCCCGGCTCGTGTAGGACGGGCCGCGGGAAGACGAGGCCCCAGGTCGGATACGAAGTGAACAGCGACCCGCAGCTCGTGTCACTGACATCCAGCGAAACACCGCCCCCGTGCAGGTGGCCTCCGGCGGCGACGAAACGGCCGCTTTCCGGTAGCTGGAAATCGGCGGTGCGCGAGACGGTCGCGCCGGGTTTGCCGGTCCCCGCCACGCTGAAGACGGGATCGGCGCGACAGTTCTTGACGTCCAGCCAGACGGGCTTGACGGAGGTGAGAGGCTCACCCGTGACGTAGCGGACGGTGTAACGGATCTGCACCACCATCGTGTGCGGATGATGGTTCATCAGCATGTACAGGAGCCCCCAGGTGTCCGACCCGCGGTTGGGGTAGCCGTAGCCCTCCGGGAGCGACAGGGCGAAATGCTCTTCGCCCTCGGCATAGAACCGCTGGGCCCGGAGGCTCGAAGTGTTGCCCGAGTAGTCCTCGATGCCCGAGCATGTGTAGTCCGGCACGCCCACCTTCGCGAAGACGACGTGATGGAGCATCACGTCCTGCATGGGAACCGGATTTCCGAGGACGTCGACGACCTCGGCGGTCATGCCGACGACGTATCCGTCGACCTGCGGCGAGGGGGCAAGACGCACGCCTCGCGCCACCTCGAAGGCGGCCACGGTGATCGGTGACGTCTCCAGTACGAGGGTTTCGCCGGCGGCCGCGGCGCGGCCGGGAAGAAGGAGCGCGGCCAGAGTCGCCAGAACCACCAGGCGCAGGGCAAGGCGCATCTGAGTGAATCTACCACCGGTAGGCGACGGGTAGAATGGCCGCGTGGGCTGGCTGATGATCGCCCTGCTACTCGGCACCGTTGCGGCCGTCATCGGCGCGGAATGGCCACGGCTTTCCGGCCGATTCGGAAACGAGGCGCGGCTTCGCCGTGAGCGCGCGCACCGTAAGAGCCAGCTCAAGCTACTCCGGACGGAGACCGAGGAGTTCGCGGCGAGCGTCGAGCGCGACCTCAACGAGCTGCCCACGATCGAAGAGACAGACCGGAAGCGCTAGGTCCCTTTAAGGCCGAACGAAAGTCGTCCGCAGCGTCCGGGTATTCGGCAGGATGCGGGCGACGTTCTCCATGTTCTTCGTCTCCTGATAATCGGAGACGGTGAAGGTCAATGCGTGCCGCCCGCGTGCAAGATCCGCGAGGGGCACGCGCGCGCGGCCGGATGCGTACGAGGCCGACACGAAGTCGCCGTCGATCTGGACCTGAAGCGACAGCGGATCGACCCCTGAGCCGCGGTCACTGACGGCCAGCTCGAGGAACTGGTTGCGAACGCCGAGCACTCGCACCGACGGAGGCTGGACGTCGCCTTGCCAGAACCGGAAGCGAAACGCGCCGGAGCGCGCGCCGCGCGGCGTGTCGAAGACCACGTCGTACACGCCGGGAGCGGGGAGGACCACGCCGGCGACGAGCCTGTGACGACCGTAGCTGCCGCGGTACGGATTCTGGTCGAACGGCAAACCCGTGTAACCCGCGAGCCGGTTCTCGTCGCCGGCGCGAACCACGCGCGGCTCGACTCCGACGCCGCGGTTGCGGGCGATCACCGCCACGCCGAAATTCGCGATCCGACCATGAATGTGGACGCGATACACGACTTCGCGTCCGGGGAGTCGGATCGGGAAGGAAGCGTGGCCGGGCACGACCTCGGGATACCGATACGACGACACGCGGGCGGCGCCGCGCGTCGTGTCCGCCGCATACTCGCCGGGACGCACGAGCGCGATTCGTCGATCGAGCCGAAGCCTCGGCCGCTCGACTCGGATCCAGAAGGGGATCCTTCGCCGGGTGCCATCACGCGAGAGGATCACGAACCCCGTCGACTCACCTTCGGGGGCGTTCCGAGGAACAACTGCGCGCACCGGAAGGAGACCGGGCACGGTCACCTGAGCCGGAACCGAGATCAGCGCACCGGGGACGCTGATGGCGACGTTCCAAACTCCAGTACCTCCGCCTGCGTCCGCGAGGCTCAATGTGCGCCGCGCAGTCGCACGCGGTTTGAGCAACCCGAAGGAGAGGTTGGTCGGGCTCGTGAACACGAGCGGCTGATCGGCTCGGACGAGATCGATCCGGCCGCCGCCCTCACGCAAGGGGTTGACCTCGGCCAAGCCGCCGTTGTGAACGGGGTCACCGGTGAGCACGAGCGCTGACTTGAACTGGGCCGGCGTCCAGGTCGGGTGACGCTGACCCAGCACGGCCGCCGCACCGGCAACGTGTGGCGCAGACATGCTGGTCCCGCTGAGCTCGACGAAGCCGCCGCCGGGTGCGGCCGAGAGCACGCTGTCGCCCGGTGCGGTGACGTCGGGCTTGAAGAGGAGCGAGTACGGCGTGGGCCCGGCAGACGAGAAGTCCTCAACGTTGTCTACGTTCGGGCTGCCGTGGCCGCCGCTCGATGCAGCGACGGAGATCGCCTTGGCAGCGTTTCCCGGTGAGGTGATCGACCCGAAGCCGAATTCCGCGAAATCGTTACCCGCCGCGACTGCCGAGACGACGCCCGCGTCGGCGGCGGCGTTCAGCGCCGTTGCGACCACGTCGCGAGTCGGCTCGATCTCGGTCTCGCCGAGCGAGAGATTGATGACGTCCATGCCGTCCCTCACCGCCGTCTCGATCCCGGCGGCGAGCTCGGGTGAGTTGCCGTTTGCACCGAACTCGCTCGGGATGCCGAGGGCCTTGTAGTTGCCCAGGTAGGCACGCGGCGCGATCCCGGAGAGGCGGAGCCCGGTCCGGGTCAGCGTGTTGTTGTTCCCCGCCGCTATACCGGCGACGTGGATGCCGTGGTCGGAGAGATCGGGGTCGAACGGGAGCTTTGCGTTCGCGTAGGCCGGCGTTGCAGGAGCGAACGCTCTGGCGACGATCACCTTGGGCGTCGTGTACGCGGTCTGACCCTTCGGAAAGCCCGGCGGATACGTGTAGCCGGCCGGGGCGAAGAACGGGTGGGTTTGGTCGATGCCGTCGTCGACGATCGCGATCTTCATCCCCTGTCCTGCGGTCGCAAGCGTCGGGCCCCAGACAGTCGGCGCGCCGATGAGCTGCGGCGTCCTGTCGAGCAGCGTGTGGTAGCGGACGCTCGGCCAGACCTGTGCGCCCGCCATCCTCGAGAGCGTGGTGAGCTGCGAGCGCGGGACGACGACGGCGAAGCCGTTTAGGACGACGCCAAAGCGCCAGCGGACCCTGGCTGCGGGAATCCTCGTGCGGATTCGGGCCTGAAGGAGACGCTGCGCGGAGTCGAGCCGAAGCAGGTAGTCGCGGCTCGCCGGCGCACCCAACAGCAGGCGGTTCGGTCGCGCGAACGAGGAGAAGGCGAGCGTCCCGTGCCGCGCGAACACCTCGGCGAGTGGCGGCGCCTTCAGCGTCACGAGCACCTCGACGTTCCCGGCGCGAGCAGCGGGAGCGAGCGAGAGGGCGAGCAGTCCGCAGATCAGGAGACCCCGTCTCAAGCCGAAATCGTACGGCTATTCGCCGAATCGAGTCAGCCTTGGGCTACGCGGCAGCTATAAGCGAATCAAGAGCCTGGCTAGACTGTGCGTCCGCGCGGATGTGGCGGAATTGGTAGACGCGCACGGTTCAGGTCCGTGTGGGGGCAACCCCGTGGAGGTTCAAGTCCTCTCATCCGCATCGCCAAAACAGGTCGTTCCGGTGCGTAATCAGTGCGCAAACGCACGGGAAAGGGGACTTTTGCATTGAGCCGCAACATGTTGGCGGCGCCACCCCCCTCTTGGTCCGCGTGGTTTCGCCGATCTAGACGTTCGTCCAGCGCTGAGCGCTGATGCTGCGGTTAATGAGAGATGGGGAGAGGCCGCGCGCACCAGACTGCGGCTCCGCGCGCGCGCCGCTCCCCGCCACGGTGGCGCGCGCTGCGATTCCGCTGTTCAAGAACACGCACGGCTAGGCACGGTGGAGGCTTACGCGCCTGCCGGCGCGGGAGACGAACAT
>JALYLY010000030.1 GCA_030773975.1 Actinomycetota bacterium
AGATCACGCTGACCGGACAGGTGCTGCCGATCGGCGGCATCCGCGAGAAAACCCTTGCGGCGCAGCGCGCCGGGCTGAAGCGCATCATCATGCCTCGCGACAACGAACCTGACCTGGAAGAGCTGCCGAAGGAGACGAAGGAGCAGATGGAGTTCATCCTCGTCGACACGATCCACCAGGTCTTCGACGCCGCATTCGACGGCAAAGGGGCGACACGCCCGAAGCCGTCACCGGTCCTCGATCGTCAGGCCGCGGCGAGCTTGAAGGACGTCAGCAAGCCGTCGCAGGCCTCAGTGTCGCCGCCGCGCTCGTAGCGGCAGAGCAGTAGATACTCGCTCTTCCCGCGCAGGACAAACGCGATCCGCTCGACGAGCTGTTTTCCCTCACCCGTGTAGGCGATGTCGTATCTCCGAGCCTTCTGGCCGGCAATCGTGACAGTCCTGGAGTCGCCGACCTTGCCCTTTTGCTGGCGCGCGACCGCGGCGGCCGCCCGATCGAGCTCGGGAATCACCTTGACCCAGAGCTCCGGCCGGAAGCGGCGGAACAGCGGAAACAGCGTCACCGAGACGAGGGTCGTGCCCTGCGCGGCCTGAACCTCGGCGCCCTTCCGAGCCACCGCCCAGTCAGCCGGCGCGACAAAGGTAAAGCCGGTCCCGCGGACGACGTGCCCCTTTGGGGCCGTACCGCCCCCGCAGCCTGCGAGGACCAGTAGAGTGAGCCCAAGAACGGCTTGTTTGCGTCGATTGCGGGAGGGTACGCAAGAGCTGGCAAACCAGCGAAAGGACACAATGAGCATGACCAAGACGAGAGACAAGGTAATGGACCGCACCGGCGGCGCGAGGCCATACATCGAGCGCGCATTCAAGGACGAGGACCTGCGCGACAACGTGCGCAACGCCTACGAGTCGGCGCGTGTGGTCTACAACGAGTTGATCGGTGGGCGTGGAGCGATTCCCGTCGCCACGCGTGTTGCCACCGACAAGGACATCCAAGAGCACCTGCGGGATGCGCTCGACGAGCTCCGCCAGGCAGCGGATCGCGTCCAGGGCAAGAAGGACCACGGTGCGCGCAACACGGTGCTGCTGTTGACGGGCATTGCGCTCGGCGTCCTCTTCAACCCGATCTCGGGCGCGCGGACACGCAAGTGGTTGTCCGACACGATCTTCGGGCCGAGCGACGAGTTCACCTACCAGGGGAACTCAGGGTCTTAGGGTTCTACCGTCCGCTCAACCTAGACGCTTAGTCAAAACGACTACTTCTTCGGCTTCTTCTTCGAGCTGAAGTTGTCGGCCCTCACGACGAGGGGCCTCATCGCACGCTGCAACGAGCCCGGGACGAGCCCGTCGGCGGTCGAGATGTCTGTCGCGGCCAGGAGGATTGCTCCGGGCTTCGGCGCGTTGCCGAGGGAGAGCAACGGCGCCCACGCGTCCCCGCCCGCGAAGCTCACGTCCTGAAGGTGCTTCCACGCGAGCAGGTACGACGTCGGGTTGACCGCGCCGTCGTAACCGAGCCCGAGTAGGCCGACGGGATGGATCTCGAAGTGCAGATGGAACGGCGTCCCCTGCGCGTCGCCGGTATTGCCGAGGAAACCGACGACGTCACCCGCATTCACCTTGCTCCCGTTCACAGCGAGCGGCGAAAACGCCGAGAGGTGTGCGTAGTAGAAGAGATTTCCCTGACCATCGCGGAGCCAGAGCCGGTTTCCTCCGACCTTGTTCCACCCCACCGAGAAAAGCGTCCCTGAAGCAACCGCCAGGAGCGGCGCGCCGAGCGGAGCGAAGATGTCGTCGCCGTGGTGCCAGCCGCTCGAGACGTCGCCGCGCAGCGCCCCAAACGTGTCCGTGAACGATGACGGGCCGTAGACGGGGAACACGTAGCCGCCTGCGGTCAGCTTCGGCGTGACCCCCGGCGGTTGGCGAACGGGCGGGAAGCCGGGGGCGGGCTCCGGCGCCTTCGAGCTCGCGCCGGCCCCGACCTTCGGCGGGCGCGGCACCTGAACCGGCGGCTCAGACGGAGCAGCCTGCGCCGCAACCTCCGCATAGCCGACCAGGACCGTCGTCCCGGCAGGCAGCCCTCCGTGGTCCGCGGTGAGCCTGATCTCGAGGGCAGTGACGCTGCCCCGGTAACCGGTTGCCCGGGAACCACTTGCGCCGCCGGCGACGGTCGTGAGCGAACCCCAGTCCGCGAGTTGCACCGCGTTTCCGGTCACGGGCTGTCCCAGCGCGACGAGCTCCGTGACGGCCGATCCGGCGATGTCCCCCTTTGCCGCCCCGGCGCGGGCTTCTGCGTGGGCCTGCGCGACAACGGTCTTGGCCGTGATCTCGCCTCCGAACAGGCTCAGGTCGTTGACCTCTGCGGAGGCCGTCGCGTTCGCCGCTGGACCCGCGACCGCGGACGCGCTCGCGTTCGCAGAGCCGCTCGTGACGAGCTTGTTGTAGTCGAAGCTACCGCTGAAGACGACAGAGTCCTCCGGCGCGGTGACGGTCGGAGTCTCCGCCCCCGGCTGGTCCGGAACGACGACACGGATCGCATAGGCCCGCGCGGTCGCCCCGGAGGCCCGAGCCTGCTGCCAGCCGGCATCGGCGGCCGCAGCAGTCAGCAGCAACAGGGCGGCGACGAAGGCGACAGGCGCGCGCTTCACGAACACCCCATTATGCAGCCTATTCGGCCGACGGAGTCAGAGCCGTCCAGGGCCGCTGGCAGGATCCTCCGGGTGAGGCGCCGCGGCTCAGAGGCCGAAATCGTCGACGAAGGCTTCTGGGGCGGGTCCCGGCGCCGGCTACCTCTGACGGGCTCATACCTCGTCGATTCGCTCGTGCTGGCGGTTGTCATCCTTGCGATCGCGACGATGATCGGCCTTGCACTCCTGTGGCCGCAAGGGAAGGTCGGCCGTTCCGGGCAATTCGGCCCGATCCGGACAGTCGGCGCGGTCGCCGAAAGGGTCAAGAGCGTGCCCTGCGCGCTCTCGGCATCCCACATCTGCCGCGTCGCAGAGATCAGGATCCTCGACGGACCGCAGAAGGGGAACCGAACGCTGCTCACGACGGTCGCTGCCGTGGGCTCGCTCGACGTTGCGCAGGGCGACCGGATCCGGGTCTACAAAAACACCGTGACGGCCGGCTCGTCGCGCCCCAGCGACACGTACTCCTTCGCCGACTTCGACCGCCTTGGAGCCATGCTCTGGCTGGCGATCGGCTTCGTGGTGCTGCTGGTGGCGACCGGCCGCGTCCACGGTCTGCGCGCCCTGATCGGCTTGCTCGCGAGCCTTGCGATCGTGATCAAGTTCGTCGTGCCCGCGATCCTGCACGGCTCGTCGCCGTTTGCGGTCGCAATCGTCGGTGCATTCGCGGTGATGCTCGTGATGATGCCGCTCTCCTACGGGCTCGGTGCGAAATCCCTCGCTGCCTGGCTCGGCACGGCGGTGAGCCTCCTGCTCGCCGCAGGGTTGGCGTACGCGTTTGCGCACATCGCGCACCTCAGCGGGGCCTCCACGGACGAGAGTGTCTACCTCGGCGCGTCCCAGTCGCGGCTCTCGCTGCAGGGCCTGCTCGTCGCCGGGATGGTGATCGGTGCGCTCGGAGTTCTCGTCGACCTGACTGTCAGCCAGGCGTCGACGGTGATAGCGCTCCGGCGCGTGAACCCGTCACTCGGATTCGGGGGCCTGTTCCGCGGCGCGCTCGAGGTCGGACACGATCACATCGCGGCGACGGTCGCGACGCTCGTGTTCGCGTACGCGGGCGCCGCGCTGCCTGTGCTGCTGATCTTCAGCGTCGGCGGCACGTCCTTCGCCGATGCCGTCAACGGAGAAGCCGTCGCGGACGAGGTGATCGCCGCGCTCGTGGGCTCGATCGGGCTGATCGCATCGATGCCGATCACGACCGCGCTGGCGGCGCTGCTCGCGCCCCGGATGTCGGACAAGCAACTGGCCGCCGCCGAGCACGCTCACGCGCACTGATCGCGACGTGGAACGCTCAGTCGCCGGCGAGCTGCTTCCGGGCGAACTCCCGGAAGCGGTCCCGGGCGTCCTCGTCCGGGCCGAGCGGCTCGTCGTCTGCGTATTTCGGGTCGCCGGCGATCTCTTCAGCGACGGCACGCACCTCACGGTGGAGGGCGTCGTGGTGCTTCGGGTCTCGGAGCAGCGCCTCCACCCAGTTCTCGTCGGCATCCTCGGCGGCGAGCTCCTGCTCGAAGAGCAGCTCGCCCAGCAGGATCCCGACGCGGATGTAGGCGAACGTCCGAAACGCGAGAACTCGGTGCGGCGAGCCAACGAGACGCTCGATCTCAGGATCCTCGGCCTGGAGCCGCGCAACGATGTCGCCGACCGGCTCGTCGACGAGCGGAAGCCAGATCTCGTCAGGGCCCGCCATTCGCACAGGATAGGTCAGGATTCGCGGCGGCGTGCGCGCCACGCGATCTGAGCGGCAACCAGGACGAGCAGCCCGGCGAATAGGCGTCGCAGCGTTATCGCGGGCAGCGCCTCGGCGAGTGCGACGCCGCCCTGGGCGGAGGCGGCGGCCGACACTCCCAGGACTGTGGCTGCGCGCCACCGAACGTTGCCGTAGCGCGACTGCCGCCAGGTGCCGACGAGCACGGTCGGAACGATGGCGAGCAGGGAGGTCCCGATCGCCTCGTGCTGATCGAGCCCGAGTGCGACCAGCGTCGCGACAAAGAGGATGCCGCCCCCGACACCAAACATCCCGGCCAGGAGTCCCGCAGCAAGGCCCAGGGCGATTGCAAGCGCATACGTCATTTCAGGAACAGCCAGACAGCGACGGCGAGCATGAAGCCGGCAAAGAGCAGCTCGACCGTGCGAGTGCGCAGACGCTGTTGCAGCGCTGTAGCGAAAGCGACCGAGCCCGCGGCCGGTAGTCCCACAAGCGCCGCGTACTCCACGCGCACGTCTCCGTGAACCGCGTACGCGATGACGCCCGAGACCGCGGTGATCCCGATCGCGGCGAGGGACGTTGCCGTGGCCGAGCGCGCCTCCCAGCCGCCGAACAGGAGCAGCAACGGCACGATGACAATGCCCCCTCCGACTCCGAACAGCGCGCTGAAGAACCCCGCGACGAGGCCGATGAGAACGAGCCGCACGCGCGTATTCTTGCAGTGTGGATCTGCTGGATCGTTTTGCCGAGGATCCCGGGCAGGCCGCACTCTTTCTGGATGTCGACGGCGTGCTCGCGCCGATCGTTCCGCGACCGGAAGATGCCCGCGTGCCGGAGGACACGCGCGCCGAGCTCCGCCGGCTGAACGAGCGCTACGCGCTCGTCGCCTGCATCTCCGGCCGTGCCGGCGCAGACGCGCGGCGAATCGTAGGCATTCCCGAGCTCGTCTACGTCGGCAACCACGGGCTGGAGCTCGACGACGAGGCGGCCGAGTGGCGCGAACGGCTCCAACGGTTCCTCGCGGACGTCAGTTGGCCCGCGACGGAGAGCAAGGGATTGACGGCGTCGCTTCACTACCGCGGGTCAGAGGATGAGGCCGCCGCGCGTGCTGCGCTCGAGGACGTCAAGGCGCGTGCGGAGCGCGCAGGCTTCGTCGCCCGCTTCGGGCGAAAGGTGCTCGAGGTATTGCCGCCGCTGGAGGTGCACAAGGGAACTGCGGTAAGGCACCTGCTTGCCGAGCGGAACCTCAAACGCGCGCTCTACGCCGGCGACGACACGACCGACCTCGACGGCTTCCGCGCGCTCGACGGCCTCGACCTGTCCGTCCGAGTCGCGGTGGCAGCAGAGGAGGGCCCGCGCGAGCTCCGCGAGGCGGCCGAGATCGTCGTCGGTGGCCCCCTCGAGTTTATGTCCCTGCTGCGGCGGCTCTAACCCCGCACTCTCTGCTCGGATTCCGCGCCGTCCTCAGGCGCGCTGCAAGACGTCCCAGGCTCGCCGCACGTCAGCCTCGGTCGTTCGCTCGTTGCCGATCGCGAGTCGCAGAACGTAGCGCCCGCCGAGCTTCGTATGGGAGATGAATAACTCGCCCGTTTCGTTCACACGCGCAAGCAACTCTTCGTTCTCGTCGTCTGACCCCGACCTGCGGAAACAGACCACGGAGAAGGCCCGCGGAGCGCACACCTCCCAGCCGGCCTCGGCGCGCACGAGGCCCTCGAACAGCTCCGCAAGCCTGACGGCTTCCCTGATCCGCGCCTGGAGCCCCTCGCGGCCGTAGCAGCGAAGGACTGCCCACAGCTTCAACGACCGGAAGCGGCGGCCGAGCGCGGGGCCGTAATCGGAGAGGTTCTCGGCTTCGTCACTCGTCCGGAGGTACTCAGGCACGAGGCTGAAGGCGGCGCGGAGCGCTTCGGGCCTGCGTGTCCACAGCAGGGAGCAGTCCATCGGCGTGAACAGCCACTTGTGCGCGTTCACGACGAGCGAGTCCGCGCGCTCCACGCCTGCCTGCGACCAGCGCAGCTCAGGGCAGACCCAGGCGGAGCCCGCGTAGGCGGCGTCGACGTGGAGCCATACACCCGCCGCCTCGCATGCATCTGCAAGCACGGGCACGGGATCGACGGCCGTCGTCGACGTCGTCCCGACGGTGGCGACGAGTGCCGCCGCATCGGTGAGATCCACCGCTGCCGGGTCGAGGCGGAACTCATCGTCCAGCGGCACCTTGCGCGTCTCGAGGCCGAGCAGGCGCGCGGCGCGTTCTACCGAGGAGTGCGCCTCCTCCGAGCACACGACAACGTGGCCGCCGTTCGCCTCACGCGCCGCAGCGAGCGCGGCGATCGTCGAGACGGACGCCGTGTCCTCGATGTGGCCGTGCCAGCCGGAGGGAAGGCCGAGGAGCTGGGCGGTCCAGTCGAGCGTGTGCGCCTCGAGCTCGGTCGACGCGGGCGAGGTGCGCCAGATGAATGCGACCGAGTTGAGCGTCGCGGCGAGGAGCTCCGCGAGGATGCCCGGCTCGGCCGAGCTGTTGGCGAAGTAGGCGAAGAAGCGCGGGCTCTGCCAGTGCGTGATGCCCGGAAGCAGAATCTCGTCGAGGTCGCGCAGCACGGAGGCGAACGGCTCGCCTCGTTCGGGTGGCGCCGCGGGCAGCCGGCCGCGAATGTCGCCCGGCTCGACCTGCGCAAGCACGGGAAGGTCTCCGACGCGCTCGAGGTAACGCGCCGCCCACTCGAGTGCAGCGGCTCCGTCCTCGCGAAACGTCACTTTCGGAGCCTCTCGATCTGCGGCCAGGTACGCGTGTTCAGCACCTGATCCTTCGTCAGCCACGCGCGTCGTGCCTGGGCCACGCCCATCTCCATGTGCCGAAGCGCGCTCAACTGATGCGCGTCGGTGTTGACCGCGATCTTCACGCCGGCCTCGCCCGCCAGCCGCGCGTGCGTATCCCGGAGGTCGAGCCGGTTCGGCTGCGCGTTGATCTCGAGGAACGTCCCCGTCTCCAACGCCTTCGCGACGACGCGTTCCACGTCGACGTTCGCGGGCGGCCTGATGTTGATCTTGCGCGCAGTGAGGTGCCCGATGCAGTCGACGTGTGGGTTCTCCATCGCCGTGAGGAGGCGCTCGGTCGGACTGCGGTCGAACGCAGCGTGCAGCGAGGCCATCACCCAGTCGCGCTCCGCGAGCACCTCGTCCGGCAACGACACGGAGCCGTCGATCCGAATGTTGACCTCGATGCCCTTGAGGATCCTGAAAGGCTTCAGCCGCTCGTTGAGCGCGTCGATCTCGAGATCCTGCTCCGCCAGCGTCCCGCGGGGATGGTCCGTGACCGCGTAGTACACGTAGCCCCGGTCGCGTGCCGCCCGCACCATCTCCTCGAGCGAGTGACGTCCGTCGGAGTAGCTCGTGTGCGTGTGCAGATCGCCCTTGAGGTCCTGCACCTCGACGAGCTGCGGCAGCTCGCCCCTGCGCGCGGCGTCGAGCTCGCCCGAGTTCTCGCGCAGCTCGGGTGGAATGAACTGGTAGCCGAGGCGCTCGTAGACCTGCTCCTCCTCGGCGAACTTCAGCTCGTCGCCCGTTTCGACGACGGTGATCGAGTATTCCGAGACGGAAAGGCCGTCCTTCACTGCTCGCTCCCGCAGCGCGACGTTGTGGTCCTTAGACCCCGTGAAATGCTGCAGCAGGTTCCCGTACGACTCGGGCGGCACGACGCGCAGGTCGAAGCGCAGGCCCTCGTTCGACAACACCGTGGCCTTGGTCGGTCCTTTCGCCACGACTTCGATCACCCATTTCAGCTTGGTGAAGTAATCGATCAGCGCCTCGGAATCCTTGGCCGTCGCGATGATGTCGAGGTCGCGGAACGTCTCCTTGCGGCGTCGCGCACTTCCCGCCTCGGACACCTTTACCGCCGCCGGGTGCACCTGCAGCACCTCGACGACGGCAAGCAGAGGCCCCAGCCCGTCGCCGAGCAGCCGCCGATCGGAGGGCTCCTGCTTCTTCTCGGCCAGCGCCTTGAGGATGCGCTCCTCGGTCTTCGCCCCCAGGCCAGCCAGCGTGCGCAACTGCTCCTGCTCTGCTGCCCGCTTGAGCTCCTCGATCGTCGTGACCCCGAGCTCCTGCCAGATCCGAGCCGCCGTCTTCGGTCCGAGCCCGGGCAGGCGCATGAAGCTCACCACCTCCGGGGGGATGATCTTCTTCCGCTTCGTCAGCGCATGCATCTCACCGTCCTCGACGACCTGCACGATCTTCTCCTCGATCGTCTTGCCGATTCCCTGCAGTTCCTTGGCGCGGCCGGCGAGCGCGAGCTCGGCCACCGAGCCGGCCGTTTCGCGGATCCGGGTGGCCGCGCGGCGATAGGCGAGGACGCGGAAGGACGCCTCCCCTTCGATCTCGAGCAGGTCGGCGAGGAGCTCCAGTTGCTCGGCCACGTCCACGTTGCGAGGCAAAGCTCCGGCCACGCGTTGAATATACGTACGTGCAGGTGCCCAAAGCCGTCGTCTGCCTCCCGACCTACAACGAGCGCGAGAACCTCGAGCCGATGCTGCGCGCGCTCGGCGACAAGGGCGTCCGCGTTCTGGTGATCGATGACAACTCCCCCGACGGAACCGGCGAGCTCGCCGACCGGCTCGCCCAGGAGCTCGGCTACGTCGGCGTCCTCCACCGCGAGCGCAAGGAGGGTCTCGGGCCTGCCTATCTGGCCGGCTTCCGACATGCGCTCGCGAGCGATGCGGAGCTCGTGCTGGAGATGGACTGCGACTTCTCGCACGATCCGGACTGTGTCCCGCGCCTGATCGCGGCGGTCGAAGACGGGGCAGATCTCGCCCTCGGCTCGCGGTACGTCCCGGGCGGAGGAGTGCGGAACTGGGGTCTGCTGCGCCGTCTCATCTCTGCCGGCGGTTCCTTCTATGCGCGAATCATCCTGGGCGTCGAGGTCCGCGACCTGACAGGCGGCTTCAAGTGCTATCGGCGCGCGGTTCTCGAGGCGATCGATCTCGACGCCGTCGACTCGAAGGGCTACGCCTTCCAGATCGAGACGACTTACCGCGCACTACGTGCCGGCTTCAAGGTCGTCGAGGTTCCGATCACGTTCGCCGACCGTGAGGTCGGAGGCTCGAAGATGTCGAAGGCAATCGTCGCGGAGGCGATCTGGAAGGTGCCTGGCCTTCGACTCGAGGCCCTGCTCGGCCGAATCTAGCGGCTACGCTGAAGCCATGTTCGAGGTCACAGACGACACGTTCGAGCAGGACGTCCTGGGGGCCGACACCCCGGTCGTGCTCGACTTCTGGGCGCCTTGGTGCGGCCCGTGCAAAGCGGTCGAGCCCATCCTCGAGCAACTCGAGTCCGAAACTCGTGGCCGGGTCGAGTTCGCCAAGCTGAACATCGACGAGAACCCGCTGACGGCTGCGCGCTACGACGTGCTCTCGATTCCGACCGCCATCCTGTTCGACGGCGGCGAAGCCAAGGCGACGGTGATCGGCGCGCGGCCGCGCTCGCACTACGAGCGCGTGCTAGCGGAAGTGCTGCCAGCCGCCTAGCTCGTACGGCTCGCCGTTCAGCGTGACGGCAACGCCTGCGCCCTCCTCGCAGCGTCCAATCGTCGCGAAGCGGCCCGACTCCGCGACCGCGGCGAGCAGCTCGTAGTCCTCGCCGAAGCCGAGATCCTGCAACTCTGCTCCACTCGCGAGCGGGACTCGTTCGAGCTCGACGACGACGCGGCAGCCCGAGCGCGAGGCGATGTGGCCGGCGTCGACAGCGAGCCCGTCGGAGACGTCGAGCAGGGCGTGCGCGTCCGTCGCGAGCTCCATCCCTTCGGCGAGCCTGAGCGGCGGCCGCACGTAGGACTGTCGTCGAAACGCCGCACCTGCGCCGCCAAGCGGGCCCGTGAGGACGAGTTGGTCTCCGGGGCGAGCGCCGGCGCGACCTGGAACGCGAAAGGAGCGTCCAAGCGCCGTGACGCTGAGAATGACCTCTTCGGCCCTCGACAAATCCCCGCCTACCACAGGCACGCCGGTCTCCGCGATGCCCTCGTAGAGATCGAGAATGTCGTGGAGCTCCGTTTCGGCCGGCGCTGCGAGCGTGACGAGCAGGCCCTCCGGGTCGGCTCCGGATGCCGCAAGGTCGCTGAGGTTGACGGCCGCGGCGCGCCAGCCGAGATCGCGCCATGAGATCCAGTCGAGGCGGAAGTGAACCCGCTCGACGAGGGCGTCCTGCGTGACGACCAGCCCGCCGCCGAGCTGCGCCGCATCGTCTCCGATGCTCCGCGCGAGCCCGCGGCGTTCCAACTCGGCGAGCAGGCCGAGCTCGCCGAGCTCAGAGAGCCGCATCGATGACCGCCCTCAGCCTTGCAGCATCGCGGGCTGCGCGAATGACCGCGACCCCGGCTGCGCCGGCGCGAATGCACTCGGCCGCATTGCTCGCGTCGATGCCCCCGATTGCGACGACCGGAATCGTGATCGCTCGACAGATCTCCCGCAGGGCGTCGAGGCCGATCGCAGGATCGGCGTCCGCCTTGGACGGCGTGTCCCACACTGGACCGACGCCGACGTAATCGGCCTGCCCGGCAGCGGCCCGCGCTTGCTCGAGGCTCGCCGCGGAGAGCCCGAGCAGCAGCCCGTGTTCCTTCGCGCGGGCCGCACCCTCGTCGGTGCGGCCGAGATGGACGCCGTCGGCACCCAGCATGAGTGCAGCTTCGACGTCGTCGTTGACGACGAACGGGACGCCGTGACGCGCGCACAGGCTCCGCGTGGCGCGGCCACGTTCGACGACATCAACTCGCGGAGCGTTCTTGAGACGCCATTGCACGACGGTCGCGCCACCTTCGACCGCCAGCCGTGCGGTCTCCAGATCGTCCACGAGGACGTGCAGCTTCACGAGATCTTCGCGCGCGCGTCCAGCGTCTCGGGCTCGAGCGCCGCGAGCGCGTCGTAAAGGCCGACATGAAAAGACCCTGGACCGTTTGCGTCACGACCGGCGTCCTCCGCTGCAACGCCGAAGGCCGCCAGTGCTCCGGCCGCGGCCTCGAGCGGCCGGTCTCGCGCGACCGCGAGGAAACACCCGGTGATCGCGCTCGACATGCACCCCGTTCCCGTGACCGCGGCCAGCAACTCGTGCCCGTTGGCGACGGCGAGGACGCGGTCTCCGTCGGAAACGTAGTCGATTGGGCCTGTCACGGAAGCGACGAGCCCCAGATTGCGGGCGGCCGTGCGCGCCAGATCCGCCGGCTCGCCGCCGGCGCCGGTCGACTCGACGCCCCGGACCTCCGCCTGGACGCCGACCAGCGTCGCGACCTCGCCCTGATTGCCGCGAAGCACTGCGACCTTCACCTCTTCGAGCAGCCGCCGCGTAGTCTCCGTGCGAAACCGCGTCGCCCCTGCGCCCACGGGGTCGAGCACGACCGGAACGCCGTGCTCGTTCGCCGCCTTCCCTGCAAGAAGCATCGCGTCGATCCAGTGCGGCGAGAGCGTGCCGATGTTCAGCACGAGCGCACCAGCGAGCGCAACCATCTCTTCGACCTCCTCGCGCGCATGCGCCATCACGGGCAAGGCGCCGAGCGCAAGCGTCGCATTGGCCGTCTCGTTCATGACCACGTAGTTCGTGATCTGATGGACGAGGGGCCTCCGTTCGCGCAGCTCGCGGAGCGCCTGTCCGGGAGAAGGAGTCATGCGGCCCCTTTCAGGTGAAGGACGTCGACCGGGCCGTCACCGGCCCCGATCTCCGCGAAGCCGTTCAGAACGGCCTCCGACGCGATCCGCGCCGCCTCGCGTGCGGCCTGCTCGAGTGACCGTCCCCTGGCCAGGCCCGCCGCCAGCGTGGCCGAATGCGTGCAGCCGGCTCCGTGGGTAGCCGCCGTTTCGTAACGCTCGACGGGGATCTCCACGTGGTGCTCGCCGTCGAAGAGATGATCCGCGGCTTCGTCCCCGTGGCCGCCGGTCACGAGGACCGCAGGTGCGCCGAGCTCGTGGATGCGCTCGGCCAACTCGGGGCGCGACCCGGCGCGGCCGGCAAGCGCCTCGGCCTCGTGAAGGTTCGGCGTCACGACCGTGGCGAGTGGAAAGAGGCGCGACACGAGCGTCTCGACAGCTTCGGCCTGCAGCAGTGTGGCGCCAGAGCTCGCGAGCATGACCGGATCGACGACGAGTGGAAGGTTCCGCCCGTCAAGAAAGTCCGCGACGGCTTCGATGACGGCGCGGGAGAAGAGCATTCCGGTCTTCGCAGCGTCCACGCCGATGTCGTCGTAGACCGCGGCGAGCTGCGCGCGGACGAAATCAGCCGGTAGCTCGTGTACGGCCGTCACGCCGGTCGTGTTCTGCGCCGTCAGCGCCACGATCGCGCTCGTCCCGTAGCAGCCCGCGGCCGCGAAGGCCTTCAGGTCGGCCTGGATCCCGGCTCCGCCGCCGGAGTCCGAGCCAGCAATCGTCAGACAACGTGGAACCAACGCTCTCCCTTCGCCGGTCAACACGGGGGAACCCATGGTTCCCCCGTGCGCCCCCTCCTTCTAGCC
>JALYLY010000031.1 GCA_030773975.1 Actinomycetota bacterium
CGTCGGGGTCGTACGCGCCGAGAGTGATCGCCGTGTCCTTGAGCGACTCCCCCTTGTCCACCGCTGACCCCGACGACTTGATCGACATCGTGTCCGCCGACAGCCGCTTCGCAGCCAGTTCGAAGCTCGACGATGTCCGCGTCGAGGACTCGTAGAAGACGTTGATGACGAGCCGTCCTTTCAGAGTCGGGAGCTTCTTCACCTCCCGCTCCATGCTGCGCTCGAGCGTGCGCGCCGTTGCGAGCAGCCGCTCGACATCGTCACGCGTGACGTCTTTGATCGAGATGAAGTGCCGCCTCGGCGGCGACGTGGGCGGACGCAGGTCCTCCCGCATGACTCGAATTTCAGCCATCCTCGTGGGCCTCCTCTGGTGCGGGAACGAGCAATATGCGGTCGACCTCGTCCACCTCGACGAGCTGCACCTGGATGCGCTCGTCGCGTGAGGTCGGAAGGTTCTTGCCGACGTAGTCGGGACGGATCGGCAGCTCGCGGTGACCACGGTCGACGAGTACTGCAAGCTGGATGCGCTCCGGCCGGCCGTAGTCGAAGAGCGCCTCGATCGCCGCACGGATCGTGCGACCCGTGTAGAGCACGTCGTCGACGAGGACGACCGTCTTGCCCTCGAGCGGAAAGTCGAGCGCCGTCGAGCGGACGACCGGCTGCGGATGCCGCGGCGCGCCGCCACCGCGCACCTGGACGTCGTCCCGGTAGAAGGTGATGTCGACCGCGCCGAGATCCGGTGCTGCGCCGGCTCGCTCCTCGATCAGCCGTCGCAGACGGTGCGCGAGCGGGACGCCGCGCGTCTGGATGCCGACGAGCGCCACTCGCGTCAGATCGGGATTCGCCTCGATGATCTCGTGCGCGATCCGCGACAGCGTCCGCCGGAGCGCGTCGGCGTCGAGCAGGACGGTTCCCGTCGGGGCCTCCACCGCGCTCACGGCGCGTGCAGGGTCGACGGTTTGCGGGCAGCCAGATTCATACGACTCCTTCCCGGCCTCACTGGACCGGCTTAAAGGGGTTCGGGTCGGAAAGGACTCTAAACGCTTTGCCGGACGGCGCGCCAGAGGCCTGCCCACTGCATCGCGTCCAGGTCGCGCGGCCGCGCCTGCCGGGCGAGCCCGAGCTCGGCTTGAGAGCGTTTCAGCTGCCGCGACGTCGCGACCGACCGGAGACCGTCGCGATAGCCGCGCACGAGAAACGCCTCGTAGGCGCCACTCTCCGACGACGCCACGAGCGGCTCGGCGCGCCGCTTGGCCCTGAGCACGCCCGCATCGACCGAGGGCGGCGGCGCGAGGACGCAGCGCGGCAGCCGGCGGACGAGGAAGGGCTCGCCCGGCAGAGGAGTTCGCAGCAGATCGTCTTCGACGACCCGAACGCCGGGAAACCGTCGCCGCAGACCGGAGGCAAGCTCGGTGTCGATCTCGACCGCGACCACGGAGGCTCGACCGCGAACGAGCGCGGCCGTCAGAACGCCGCTGCCGGCGCCGATGTCGAGGACGAGGTCGCCCCGCCGGATCCCGGCCGCGCGAACCAGCTCAGCGGCGAGCTTGCTACTGCGGAGAAAGTGCTGGCCGCGGCCGCGACGGTGTCGCGGTCGGACGGCCACGGAAGACCACCATGCCCATGACTGCCTCCAATCCTACGGTTCGCCGATCACGTCTTCGGGCTCGGTCATGGCCTCGATGGCGTCCTGTGCCTGCTCGACGGACGACTCGGGGACCGAAACAGTCACGGAGTCGTCCTCACCGTCGGCGATCTCCGCGTCGATGCCCGCCGAGCGCAGGATCTCCTGGATCTCCTCCGCCTCGGTCACGTCACCGGCCACCGCAACTCGAACCATGCCCGTCATTGCGGCGCCGATGATACGGCCTCCGGCTCGCGTCGGCGGAGCGCCCCACCCCTGACCAGCGCGGGTGGGCCCCGCTCGGCGAACGGCACCTCGACGACGTCGAAATCTTTCGGGACGACCGTGTCCGGGAAGATCTCGCGTGCCTCGCGGGCGATCTCCGGGCCGAAGTAGCGGTTGGAAAGATGGGTCAGCGCGAGCAGACCGACGTTCGCATGCTGGGCGACGCCGGCGGCCTGGGTGGCAGTCTGGTGCCGGGTCTCCTCAGCGCGCTCGCGCTCTTCCTCCGCGAACGTCGCCTCCGTGACGAGGACGTCCGCACCCCACGACGCCTCGACGATCGTTTCCGAGGGCGCCGTGTCGCCACTGATCACGATCTTGCGACCGGGTCGGGGCGGGCCAAGGACCTGATCGGCGGTCACCGTGCTCCCGTCCGGACAGATCACCGACTCCCCCTGCTGGAGCGCGCCGCGCGCAGGGCCACTCGGCACGCCGAGGGTATCGGCCGCCTCGACGTCGAAGCGTCCGGGACGAGTGGCCTCGATCAGGGACCAGCCGAGCGCGGGAACGCCATGAGAGACGGCGAAGGTCGCGAGACGGTAGCCGTCCCGTTCGAGAACGTCGCCAGGCTCGAGCTCGATCACCCGCACCTCATACGACAGCTTCCCGACGACACGTTTGAGCGATCCGAGCAGATCGACGAGCCCCCGCGGGCCGTACACCTCCAAGGGGCGCTCGCGCCCACGCAGCGAGAAGGTCTTGAAGAGGCCCGGAAGGCCGAGGATGTGGTCGGCGTGAAAGTGCGTGACGAAGATCTCCTCGAGCTCGACGAGCCCGACCGACGACCGGAGGAGCTGGCGCTGGGTTCCCTCGGCGCAGTCGAACAGGAGCCGGTCGCCGCCGCGGCGGACGAGCAGGGCTGCGGGCGCCCGCTGTGCGGTCGGCATCGAGCCTGCGGTGCCCAGGAAGACGAGGTCCAGATCCATGGGGCGATTCTAGGTTTGGGACGCTCTCCGGATGCACCGGGCGAGCTGTACCAGGTGGCAGCCACCACCTGACTTGTACTCTCGGCGCAATGGCCGAAGACATTCGAGACCTGATCAAGCGCGAAGCTTCCCGCGAGGAGCAGAACGAGATCCGCGAGCTCTGGAAGCGCCACTCGATCGCCGAGGACGAGCGCGACCTGCCCGGCCTGATCTCGACGCTGACACCGGACTGCGTGTACGAGCTCGCGCAGAGCGGGCACCTTTGGGAAGGCCACGAGGGCGCGGCGCGCTTCTATGTGGAACTGCTCTCCGCATTCCCCGACATCCACTTCGACCTGACGGACATCGTCATCGGACCGCAGGGCGTGTGCGAGGAGGCCGACGTGACGGGAACGCACCAAGCCGAATGGCTCGGCTTTCCTCCCTCGGGCGAGCGTCTTGCCTGGAAGGTCGTGATCTTCTTTCCCTGGGATCCCGATCAGCGCCTGTTCCGGGGCGAGAAGGTCTACACCGCCGGCCTACCGCTCATCGATCCGTAGCCCTACGGCAGCACCAACCGTTGCCCCGGCACGAGGGTCGTGCTGTGGAGGTGGTTTCGCTGCTGGAGCTCCCAGATCCCCTGCCGCGGGTCCCCCGCGTAGTGGGCGGCCGCGATCGACCAGAGAGTGTCCGTCGGCTTCACCACGTAGCCCACGGGCTTCCCAGCGCCGCCGGACGGCCGAGCGACCACGCCCACCACGAGGGAGATGGCCAGGAGAAGGACTGCCAGTCGAGGGAACATGTGTTCGTAGAGTACCGAACACCTGTTCGCCTTGTCAAGTTCCTCGTTGACCTAGGAGAGTTTGGGGATAAAAACTGGCTCGAAGGTCAGCGTGGGCGGCTCCTCGCCCGGGCCAGACTCGATTCCCACGAGACGCCACTGCGTCCCTTCTTGCGGAAAGTCGATTTCGCCGCCGAAGGTCAAGCCCTCGTGCGTTTCGAAGTCGTCTGAGTCCAGATCTGGACGAGTGAGGAAACTCGCTCGAAAAAGCATGCGACCCATGCCCCCTCCTGGTTGCTGCCATTCGACGATGCCATGGCCAGGGCGAGAGCGGAATAGGCCAAGCGACTCAATACGCGATGGTCTATCCCAACGGTCTGCGACGTACTTATCCCCAGGGTTTTTGACAGGCCTACACACAGCCCGACCCGACTGCCGCCCGATCATTCCGATACGGAAGTGGAATCAGCGCACAGTGGACAAGCGCGGTCGGCCATACGTCGCGCAACCCGTCGTGCGACCGCTTCCGGGCGCCCCGCCGAGCCGCAAGCAACCGCAAGGACGAGAACGGTGTCCCGACGGGACGACGCCCGCCGTCGTAGTCCGGAGTGGCGACCAGCCACACGCCGTATGCGATGTAGGGCACAGCGACGAGGAAACCCGGCCACTGCAGCGAGACGCATGCCGGTCAGAGCGTGACCAGCTCCGGCGTGAGCCGCGTCCCCCGGATCTTGAGGACGATCATCGAGTGGGCCGGGGCGCTTCGCCGCTCGGTCGGGGAGCCCGGATTCAGCACCCAGAGGTGCTGGAACTGCTCGACCTGCGGGACATGCGTGTGGCCGTAGACGACCGCGCCGCAGTCCTCGAACCGGGCGGCGAGCCGCGCTTCGCGCCGTTCACGAGGGCCGGGGTCGTGCACGAGTCCGATCTGGACACCGTCCACCTCGACGACGCGCTGCCTCGGCAGCATTTGCTTGAGGGCCTGCTCGTCCATGTTTCCGCACACGCCGGTGACGGGTGGGCCGAGCTTCTGGAGCTCCTGCAGGAACTCCGCCGACACGAAGTCTCCTGCGTGTAGCACCAGGTCCGCGCTCGCGATCAGCCGCACGCACTCTTCGGGCAGCGCCCGCGTCCCGCGGGGGAGGTGCGTGTCGGAGATGACGGCGACGCGGGTCAGGAAGCTGCGACCGGCTCAGGCACTCCGACGCGCGGCTCGTGCAAGAACTGTCCGGCCTTCCAGACGAGCTCGCCGTCGGCGTAGACCTCCCCGTCCGCGCGGAGGTCGCAGATCATGTCCCAGTGCAGACCGGATTCGTTCCGGCCCCCGAGCTTCTTGAAGCTCGAGCCGAGCGCGAAGTGCATCGTGCCGCCGATCTTCTCGTCGAAGAGGATGTCGCGCGTGAAACGGTCGATCTCGTAGTTCATCCCGAACGCGACCTCGCCGAGGATCCGCGCCCCGTCGTCCATGTCGAGCAACGACTGCAGGAAGTCGTTCCCGTTGCCGGCCTCCGCACGGACGACGCGACCGCCCTCGAAGCGCAAACGAACGTCCTCCACTCCACGCCCCTGGAAGATCGCCGGAAACGAGAAGCGGATCTCGCCTTCGGTCGCGGTCTCGACGGGACTCGTGAAGATCTCGCCGTCGGGCATGTTCAACTTGCCGTCCGCCGCAAGCCATTCGCGGCCCGCTACGTTGATCCGCAGGTCGGTGTCCGGTCCGACGACCCGCAGCTCGGTGAAGTTGTTCAGTTCGCGCGCGCGATCGTTCAACTCCACGGAGACTCCGCGCCAATGCGCGACCGGGTCCTCGTCTCCACGCACGTGGCATGCCCCGTAGACGAAGTCCTCGTATTCCGCGAGTGACATCTCCGCGTCCTGCGCGTGTGCGTCCGTGGGGAACCTCGTACCGACCCACTTCGCGTTTCCCTCGTCGATACGTTCCCAGAGGCGGGTCGTCAGCTTCCGGCGCGCCGCGATCTTCATGCTGACGCGCCGCGGATCGGCCTGACTGAGGGCACGCGTGTTTCGATCGGCCCAGATGGTCAAGATCGCGTCGAGGTGGTCGATCTCGAAGCGGTCGATCTCCGAGACGAAGGTCAGCTGCTCGTCGGACGCCTCTCCGACTGCAATCACCTCGATCCCCTCGACCTCCACCCGCGTGCGTGGATAGGCGCCGGCACGTAACGCCGCCCGGTAGAGCTCCCGGACGAAGGGTGCTGCGACAGTCCCACCATCGAGTCGGATGATCTCGCCCGGCTTGAGCTCGAGCGAGTAGTTGACGAGCAGATCGGCCAGCTTCGCCACGCGCGGATCCGTCATGTCGGTTCTTATATCGCATCCGGCGCGTCTTGAAGACCGGCCGAATGGGACATGCCTGTTAGGCGTGGAAGGTGCGCGTGAACGTGGCCGTGCGGTCCGGATTGCTCTCGGCATGAAGCGTCACGGTCACGCAGTACGAACCGCGCCTCAGCTTCGGCAGCTTGAAGAGAACGTCCCGTGCCGCCTCGCCCTGGCCCGTGGCACCGGTGAGCCGGCGGGTGCTCGTGGGGCGGGTGATCTTCACGTCGTACGAGAAGCCCTCGGCAGCGCGGACGAGGAAAGACTGCGGCAGCTTGAAGGTCGCCTGCCCACCGACGATCCGATCGGTGTGATGCCATTGCAGGGGCGTCCCGCTGCACTGCTGATTGGCCATGATCGCGTTCTTGACGATGGTGAAGGAGGCGCGCCGCGTGCCGTCCGGCAGAACGAGCCCGCTCTGCCACGCCGGCAGGCTCGTCTCGTCGACCGCATGGAAGAAGTTCAGGAGCGCCACGTTCGGGTCACAGGCCATCATCGCGACCAACTGACCGTAGTAGATCCCCTGCGTGGCCTCGTCGACGGACGGGACGTTCTCTGCGCCCGTGTAGAGGGCGGCTTTGTCGGGTGAGATCTTCGCCTGGTAGCCGACCTCGTCCACGTAGATGTGGACGTACGGCCCGGCGCCCGAATCGCCGGCCTCTTGGAAGAGTGGCTGTGCGGTGCCGTGGAACGCGTCCCACCAGGCCTGCTTGAAGCGGTCGAAGTTCGCGCAGCCGATCTTCGGCCAGGCGTACCCGACCGTCGGCGCGTCGGTGTTCACGTTCGGATAGCAGTGAATGGAGACCTCGTCTGCGATCGGTTTCGTTCGACCGCTGGCGCGATACGCCTCACCGACCTCCTCCAGGAAGCGGATCGGCGAGTGCGAGACATTGCTGGAGGCTTCGAAGTCGTCGTTGCCCCTCGGCGAGAGGCCGAATGCGATCACCGTGATGTTCGGGTCGACGGCCTTGACGGCGTCGTAGCAAGCGGCCATCGCCTGCTCCTGGACGTAGCCTGAGATGCCCTTGCCCGACTCGTCGAATTGCGGCTGGTGGAAGCGCGGCTGGTTGCCCTCGTTCAGGCAGATGACCTTCCGGACGTAGGGGTAGCGCTGCACGACCTTGGCCGCGTACTGCGCGAAGAGCTGCACGCCGTTCGGCGTGTCGACGAGCGAGCGGGCCCTTTCCGGATAGATCGCGAAGATCACCTCGATGCCGTGGCGCATCGCCTCCGGCAGCGCGCGGTCGAGGAAGGCCTGGTCGACGATCGTGTTGGGCTGAGCGGGATCCCAGAAGACCGCCATCCGGTTCTCGGTCATGCCGAGGTCGGTGAGCATGTGGAAGAAGCCCGGCCCACCGTCGTCTGCGTACTTACCGGCGTCGTCCGCGACACCGAAGGTGGTGCTCGACGCCGCGCCCGCGAGGGCTAGAGCCGTGCAGGCGCACGCCAGGACCGCAGTGATCCGCCACATGCCCTTCTCTTCGGCAGATCAGTCGGTGAGTTTGAGCACTGCATCGAGGAGTTTTCCGGCCCCGAAGCGGACGGGGTCGTCCGTCGGCAGGCCGGTTTCCTTCTCCGCGGCGGCAATCGCCGCGTGGGCGTCCTCCTCGGAGACGTTCGAAGTGTTGAGGGCGACCGCGGCGACCTTGGCCGGCCGGAGCTTCAG
This sequence comes from Actinomycetota bacterium, assembly GCA_030773975.1. Taxonomy (GTDB): domain Bacteria; phylum Actinomycetota; class Thermoleophilia; order Gaiellales; family Gaiellaceae; genus 3-1-20CM-4-69-9. The sequence goes on from JALYLY010000031.1 coordinate 7,596, forward strand.
CGACATCCGCTCGTGGAGGTCGACGAGCTCCGCCAGGCTCACGATCGGTGACGCCGTCGGGTCGCCCTCGACCACGGTCCGCCCCACCTCGTGGCAGAGCACATAGAGGTGCGGCGCACTGCCGTGGATCAGCCCCACCGTCACGCCCGAGTAGATCGGATGCAGGATCGCTCCTTGTCCTTCCACCCAGAGGAGATCGCCCTTCTTCGAGCCCTCGACCACGACGCGCTCGGCGGCGCCCGCGAGGAAGTCGGAGACGACGGCGTCGACGGAGATCCCCCAGCCGGCGATGGCGATCCCGGTCTGCCCGGTCGGAACGAAGACGGACTTCAGGCCTCGCCTGCGCGCCTCGAGGTCGAGCTCACAAGTTGCGGTCATCTTCCCGATGGCACAGTCGGAGCCGACCGTCAAGACGATCGTCGCGTCGACCTCGAGGTTCTCTCCTGTCGCCGTGCTCAGGTCGGCCGGCGGTTCCCGGAGGTCCCGTAGCTCGACGCCGTGCTTCGCCGCGAGCTCCGGCAGCCCGGGGATGTCGTGCAGGCGAACGTGCAGGCCGTTTTCGAGATCGAGGCCCTTAGCGACGCAGCTCCTCAGCAGTTCCTGCCAGTCGCCCGGAAAATGCCCGCCCTGGGTGACGACGCCGACGAGCGCGGTGTTGGGGTCGAACCGCAGCGCTTCGTCGACCGTGCCGACGATCGGGACCCCGTCCTCGCTCTCGCCCGCACGCTTCGAGTCGAGCATTGCGACGACGGAATCGCGTCTGTAGCGCATGACCCCGCGTGCAGTCTTGGCGTAGTGCGGGTCGTGCGAGAACTCTTCAGCGAGGATCAGGTACTTCTTCTCTGACACCGAGTCCTGGTTGGTCGGAGGGCCACTGGATTCCCTCGCTGAACTCCACGCCCGGCCACGGATCCTCCGCGAGCAGGATGTTGCCGTCGAGATCGACGTGGGTGCAGAGGCTTGCGATCTGCGCGGCCGCAGCGATACCGAGACCCGACTCGACCATGCAGCCGAGCATGACGCCGAGGTCGAGTGCACGCGCCGCGTGTGCCATGCGTACGGCTTCGCGGATGCCGCCGGACTTCGCGAGCTTGATGTTGATGCCGTGCGCGCGCTCTGCGCAGGCCGCGACGTCGCTCAACCGATGGCAGTCTTCGTCGACGTAGATCGGGATCGGCGACGCGGCTTTCAGGCGGGGACCGTCAGGGTCACCGGCCGGCAGCGGTTGCTCGCAGTACTCCACGTCGAGCTCCGCGAGCCGGGGCAGCGCGTCGAGCGCTTCGTCGAATGTCCAGGCCTCGTTCACATCCACCTGGAGCGGCGCGCGCGTGACCTCGCGAACAGCGCGCACGCGCTCCATGTCAAGGCCGTCGCCCGCGCCGAGCTTGAGCTTCAGTCGGGTGAAGTCCACCGCCCCGGTCGCACGCCGCGCCATGTCGTCCGGATCGCCGAGCCAGATCGTCCAGGACGTAGGAGGTCCCTCGCGTTCCAACCCGAGCAGTCGCCACACCGGGAGGTCGACGAGCTTTCCCTGCAAATCGTGCAGCGCAGCGTCGATCGCGGCGCGCGCCGCCCACTCGCGCGGCGGCAGTCGCTGCTCGATCGCCTCGAGCGCAAACGGATCGTCGCCGAGCACATCGGCGTGCTCGTCGATGTACGCGAGCGCGGACTGCGCGCTCTCCCTGTAGCGGTCGATCGGAGCCGCTTCGCCGAACCCCGAGACCTTGCCCTGCCGTACCTCGACGAATACAACATGGGCCGTGTCGCTCGACTCGCGCGAGATGACGAACGTCTCGGCGAGCTCCAGCGTCGCGATCCGGGCGGTCACCTCCATCGGGGCTACACTAGTCATCCCCGCGCGCCTGTAGCTCAGGGGATAGAGCGTGCGCCTCCGGAGCGCAAGGTCGCAGGTTCGATTCCTGCCAGGCGCACTCCCGAACGAAATCCGACGCCGCTGCGCGGCGCCATGATGATTTCGTTCGGTTCGGGTCCTGGCGGAGTGCGTTTTGTGAGCGAACGCCGGCAAAGCCGGCATTCGCGGCGTTAGCCTCTTCGCCTTGCGCGACTACCTCAGAAGCCTGAACCCCCAGCTGCCGCGAGACGTTTGGATCCTTCAGGCGGGCGGGCTCGCGAACATGTTCGGGAACGGGGTCATCGGACCCTTCCTGATCATCTACCTGCACAACGTGCGCGGGATCTCACTCGGCATCGCGGGTCTCGTCGTCGCATCCAACTCCGCCGCCGGGCTCGTCTCCGGGTTCGTCGGCGGTGCGCTCTCCGACCGGCTGGGGCCGCGGCGGGTCTTGACCGGTGCCTTGATCGTGATGGCGGTGGCGTTCGCCCTCTTCCCGCTCATTCGCAACCCTTGGCAGGCCTTTGCGCTGAACGCGCTCGTCGGCCTCGGCAGCGGCTCCTTCTGGCCGAGCCAGTCGACGCTACTCAGCTCGCTCACGCCCAAGGAACGACGTCATAGCGCCTTCGCGCAGCAACGAATGACGATGAACCTCGGTATCGCACTCGGCGGCCTCGTCGCCGGGGCGATCGCACGCACGGCCCACCCGAGCACGTTCACGTTCCTCTTCCTGCTCAATGCCGCAACGTTTCTCGTCTTCGTCGCCGTGCTGCGGCTCGTTCCGGCACCGCGTCACGTCGAGGCGCATCACGAACCGGGGCGCTACGCCGACGTTCTGCGCAACCGTGTCTTTCTCCGCTACATCGTCCTCAACGTCATCTTCATCGGCGCCGGCATCGCGGTCATGAGCGAGCTCCTCCCGCCGTTCGCGAAGAACACAGCGCACGTGAGCGAGCCTGCGATCGGGGTGTTGTGGTTCGTCTTCGCAGGCGGCGTCGCGCTCGGGCAGCTGCCCATCGTGAAGCTCGTCGAAGGAAGGAGCCGGATGCGCGGGCTCGCGTTGATGGGCGTGGTCTGGGCCGGCACGTTCATCGCGGTGCTGGTCGGCGGGACCTGGTTCACCGGAGCTCAGGCGGCAGTCGTCTTCGGCATCGCCGTGGCGGTGTTCGCATTGGGCGAATGCCTGCACGGCGCGATCTATGCGCCCCTCGTCGTAGATCTGGCGGAACCGCGGCTGCTCGGCCGCTACATGGCGTTCTCCAGCTTCTCCTGGCAGCTCGGCTGGCTGATCGGCCCCGCCGCCGGAGGTTTCATCCTCCAGGCCGAGCCGCTCGCGCTGTGGCCGGCGGCGGCGGCGATCTGCCTGCTCGCCTCGGTGTACGCATTGGCACTGGAAAGGCGGATTCCCGCGCACCTCCACCTGACACCCCACGTGGACTCCTTCGCAGGCGTCCCGGGTACCATGGCGAACATGGCGCCAACGACCGACGAGCCGCTCAGTACCGATGCCCAACCTGCCCCGCATCCGGCGGACGAGGCCTCGCGGGTACGCAGAGGCGGTCGCACCGCGCCCGGAACCACGCGTCGCTGAGCTCAGCGGCAACGGCCTCACCTGGATCCACCTCGACCCGCCGATCGATCCCGAGACGGTCAACGCGCTGCGCGAGCGCTTCGGCTGGCACCCACTCGACGTCGAGGACGTCTTGTCGAAGCGCCAGCGGCCGAAGGTCGACGACTACGTCGATGACGGCTATCTCTTCGGCGTCCTCCACTTCCCCGCGTACGACAAGAACGTCCAGCGCCTGAACGCCGGCGAGCTCGACTTCTTCCTCGGCCCCGACTACCTCGTCACGATCTCGAACGTCGAGCTGCTTCCGGTCACGCGGCTCTTCAACCGCGTTCAGGAGGACGAGCGCTTCCGCGAGCAGCTCTTCAGCAAGGGATCGGGCCGCCTCCTCTACGAGGTGCTGGACGATCTCTTCGACTACTGCTTCCCGATCCTCGACAAGATCGCCTACAAGCTCGACTCGATCGAGGACGACATCGAGGACCGCCGCTCGGAGGAGATCGTCACCGACATCTCCAAGGTGAAGCAGGAGATCATCTCCTACCGCAAGATCATCAAGCCGCAGCGCCCCGCTCTGCGACTGCTCGAGCGGCACATCGAGCGCTTCCTTCCCGAAGAGCTCGAGCTCTACTTCGACGACCTCGTCGATGCGTCCGAGCGCATCTGGGACCTGCTCGACAACTACAAGGAAGTCGTGGAAGCGCTCGAGAGCACGAACGAGTCCGTGATCTCACATCGCCAGAACGACGTCTTGCGGATCCTGACGGTGTTCTCGGTGATCCTGCTCCCGCTGACCCTCATCTCCGGGATCTTCGGGATGAACGTCCTCTTCCCCGGAGAGCACACCCACGCCGCCTTCTGGGCGATCGTCGGGTTGATGGTGACCGTGATCATCGGAATGATCGGGTTCTTCAAGTACAAGCGATGGCTCTAAGGCGCTAGCTCTCAGCTTCGACGTGGGCATCGAAGCCGACGCCGTAGGCCTCGGCCGCGAATGCAGTCGCCTGTGCGCGATCCACGAAGCCCTTCATCATCACCTCGTACCCGCCGCAGGGGTCCGCCTCGAGCTGCGCACCCACGAGCCCACGTGACGCAGCGACGGCGATAAGGGCATTAGCCGAGGCGAGCTCGGGCTCGTGTCCCATGTCGACTTCGAGCTCACCGTTCTTGTCAGGTGCCTGGTAGCACTCGACCGTCGGGTGGAAGGTGGTTTTCCGTGCCTCCTCCTGGATGGCCACTGCGGTGGCGAACGTGTCGTAGCCGCGAATGACGACGCGGAACTCGTTGCAGCCGAGCTCGATCGCCGTGAACGTGAAGCCTTGCGCCACGACCTGCGCCTGCAGCTTTTGAGCGGCAGCCAGCGTCGTCGGCCTCCCGAACACGACCTCGGGACCGGTTGTGTACTCCGGCAGCCCTCCGCACGCCTGCCCGCTCTTCGGAGACGCAGACGACGTCCCCGAGAAAGCGACAAGAGCTACAGCGCCGACCGCGATGGCGACTATGCGGACTACCCCCACGGCCGGTACTCCTACCATGATCGCCCGAGACCTGGGTCGTTCTTTACGAGATCCTCAAAATCGGATCACAAGCGCGTAGGCCTGGGCGAGTCCCTCGTTCGGGCCATCCAGAACGCCTCCGGCGACCCCGAGGACTAAAGGCATGTCCGCGCCGCACGGACGCAGGGGTCTTGCTCTGCTGCTCGTCACCGCCGCCGCACTCGCGGCCGGCGGCCCCACGTCCGCCGCAGATCGGCCCGCTGTCAAGAGGCTCAGCGTGTTCAGCTTGGGGCAGGGAATCGGGCAGGTTCGCTCTCGGGTCGTCGACCGCAAGCTGCGACGCTTCGCCTCGCTGCCTCCGGGCGCCTGGGGCGGCGTCTATACCGCCAGGAGCGGCGCGCACGTCACCATCCACACGTCAAAGGAGTATCCCGTCGACGAACCGGCGAACCAGGCCGCCGCCGACTTCGTCGACAGCCTCGTGCACGGCAAGGAGATCTCCACCGTCAGCATCTACTTCGCTCCTCCGGCCGAGGTCGGGATCATCTGCAACAGCCAGGAGGTCGACGGCTGCTACTACCCCGCGACCGGCGACATCATCACGGTCGGCGAGGACACGCCCTGGAGCACTGTCGAAGAGGTCGTGACGCACGAGTACGGACACCACGTCGCGAACAACAGGCTCAACGACCCCTGGCCTGCGATCGCCTACGGGACGAAGCGCTGGTCGACGTACGAGGGCGTCTGCCAGAAGGAGATCGCCGGCGCCGCCTTCCCCGGTGACGAAGGCGAGCACTACTTGCAGAATCCCGGTGAGTCCTTCGCGGACTCGTTCATGCATCTCAACGAGGCGAAGCTCGGCCTACCGGAGACCCCGTGGGGCTACGACCCGATGTTCACCCCCGATGCAGGCGCTCTCACCGCGATCGAGCAGGACGTGCTCAAGCCGTGGAAGCAGACGCCGCTCAAGTACCTGAGCGGGCGTTTCTCCCGGCGCGGCCAGCAGAAGGCATTCACCTTCAAGACGCTGCTCGATGGCGTGTTCGCCGCCCAACTCCGGGGCCCGCGCGGTTCCACGCTGACGGTTAGTGGGGCCGCGAATATCAAGCGGCTGTCGTCGGGCGTCTCCGCCGCACTCGTCTGCGGCGAGCGCTCGATCACGGCCCGCTTCAAAGCGGGCGGCGCGGGTCGCTTCGCGGCCGCCGCTCTCATTCCGTGAAGCAAGCAGGACTCTGGACCGCGTACCCGAAGTCGTGAGTGGCCCGTTCCACTCCCGACATGCTCACTCTCCAGGCGATCCTCCTCACCTCCTCCCTGCTCATGGTCCTGGCCATGGTCGGGTCCCTGATGCTCCTTGCCACGATGCGCGGCCGGACCGAGCCGGAAACCGTCTCGGTCGAGCCGGCGGACCAGCCGCTCTAGACTCGCCCGCGTGAAGCAACTATGGGCGCCCTGGCGCCTCGAGTACATCAAGTCCGCGGACGAGGAGGACGGGTGCATCTTCTGCGCGGCCGTGGAAGGCGACGACGAGGAGAGGCTGGTCGTCCGTCGCGGAGCGCACGCAATTGCGCTCCTGAACAAGTATCCGTACTCGTCTGGCCACTTCATGGTGGCGCCGGTCCGGCACATCGGTGAATACGGCGAGCTCACCTCCGAGGAGGTGCTCGAGCTCCACCGGCTCGCGTCCGCCGGCATGGGTGCGCTGGGACGGCTCTACGCGCCGCACGGATTCAATGTCGGCTGGAACCTCGGGCGCAGCGCGGGCGCCGGCGTGGTCGACCACGTCCACCTGCACGTCGTGCCTCGGTGGGGCGGTGACACGAACTTCATGCCGGTGCTCGCCGACGTGAAGGTGCTGCCCGAGCACCTTGCCGAGACGCGCCGCCGGCTCGCGGAGGCATGGCCGGCCGGTTAAGCGGCCACGCCCGCGCGGTACTTGGCGCGGAGATACGCGAGGTACGGCTTCGCGTCGATCCGGCTTCCGGTCGCACGCTCGAGCGTGTCCTGCGGCGAGAACTTCCTGCCCTGCGCATGCACGTGCTCGCCGAGCCAGTCGCGCAACGCGGCGAACTCCCCGCGCTCGACCTGGTCTTCGAGATCGGGAACGTCCTCGAGCGCCTTCTCCCAGATCTGCACCGACATGACGCTCCCGAGGAGGTACGTCGCGAAGTACCCGATCAATCCCGAAGCCCAGTGCGTGTCCTGGAGAACGCCGTGGACATCGTCGGGGACGTCCACACCGAGGTAGTCGTGCATCCTCTCGTTCCACACCTGCGGGAGGTCTCGGAGCTCGACGCGCCCGTTGATGATGTCCTGCTCGAGCTCGAACCGCAGGATGATGTGCATCCCGTACGTCACCTCGTCAGCCTTGATCCTGATCAGCGACGGCTTGACGCGGTTGATGCCGGCCACGAAGCGGTCGAGCGCCACGCCACTCAGCTGTTCGGGATACGTCTCCTGGACGCGTGGGTAGAAAAAGCGCCAGAACTGAGGGCTGCGCCCGACGAGGTTCTCCCAGAGCCTGCTCTGGGATTCATGGATGCCGAGCGAGCACGCATTGCCGGTCGGGAGCCGCTGGAGGTCCCGCCGTAGCTGGTGCGAGTACAGCCCGTGCCCGTACTCGTGCATGGTCGAGAAGAACGACTTCATCGTCTCCGGGTCGTAATGCGTCGTAATGCGGACGTCGTCCACTCCGGCGCCGGAGGCGAATGGATGCTCGGTCGGATCGAGTCGCCACGTGTCCGGACGGAAGCCGAAGAGCTCGACCACCTCTTTCGCCAACCGCTCCTGGCGGTCGATCGGGAAGCTTCCGCTCAGGAAGGAGTCGTCCACTTCGCTGTCACCAAGCTCCGCGATCAGCGATGCGAGCTCGGCCTTGAGCTCGTCGAAGATCTCGCGCACCTCCGCGGTCGTCGTGTACGGCTCGAAGTCGTCGAGCAGGATGTCGTACGGCTCCTCCACATCGTCGAAGCACGCGACATAGCGCCGCCGTAGCTCGACGTTCCGTTCCAATGCGGGCAGAAAGAGCTCGAAGTTCGATTCGGCCTTCGCCTTGACCCACACGGGACGCGCCTGTGCGGCGGCGCGGGTCATCTCCGCGCGAAGATCCGTTGGAACACGGACGGCCTTCTCGTAGTCGCGCCGTGCGACTCGGATCAAGGCCGCGTCATCCGAGTCAGGCTCGAGAGATTCCTCGAGCGGACGCAACTCGTCGAGCAGACCGCGGGTCTCGTCGGCGATCAGCAGCTCGTGCGCGATCCGTCTCAGTGTCGCCAGGTGGTCGGCGCGATGATCGGATCCCGCCGGAGGCATCATCGTCTGCTGGTCCCACGAAAGCACCCGGCTGATCCGCTCGAGGTCGGTGATCTTGCCGAGCCGTTCCTCGAGCTGCTGCAGCGGCTTACTCACGGTCGGGCACGTTATCGAGGCGGGCGAGCAGGTCGTCGAAGGCGTGCTCGAGTCGCTCGAGCCGTCCCTCGATCTCGGCGACACGGTCGTCGCCGCGCGGCTGCGGCTCCGGGGACTCCGGCTCGGCCGTGTCCTCGCTCACACCACCGAGGAGTTGCACCCAGCGCTCCTCCTTCTGGCCCGGGCGGCGTTCGAGCCGTTCGACCAGCTCGCGCGGCGAGAGCGCATCGAGAGTTTCCGCGACCTCTGCAACCGACTCGAAGCGGTGAAGGCGCTCGCTTCGTTGCTTCAGCTCACCGACTGTCTGCGCGCCGCGCAGCATGAGCACGCCGAGCAGCGACAACTCGGGGCCGGACAGCTGGAGTGCCTCGTCGAGGAGGTGCCGGTACTTCAGGGCGCGGCTACTCGCCCCGCTCGCGAACCGCGTCCAGCCACGGTTCGACATGCGGTCGAGTGCCGCCTTGATCTCGCGCTCCTCGTAGGCGACGACGGGCTCGCGGTTCGTCGCCTGATTGCATGCGAGCCGGAGCGAGTTCAGCGAGAGCGGGTAGGCATCGGGCGTCGTCCGCTGCTTTTCGATCAGGCAGCCGAGGACACGGATCTCGACGGCATCGGCATCCATGCAGTCATTCTGATCGAAGTCCGGCTCCGCTTCGCGGAGCCATGATG
>JALYLY010000032.1 GCA_030773975.1 Actinomycetota bacterium
CCCGCGACGAGCGGGGTCGAGAAGCTCGTTCCGCTCAGCGTGAGGTAGCCCTCGGGCACGAGCGAGACCGGTGCGGCCACCGGGATGTCCTGGCCGGGGGCCGCCAGGTCGAGTTTCGGCGTCGCGCTGGAGAAGACGGTCGCTTCGTCGTTCGGGTCGGTCGCGCCGACGGTCAGCACGTGCGCGAAGTTCGCCGGGTACTCGAGCGGGCTCAGGATCTCGCGGTAGTTGCCCGAGGCCGCGACGATCAATGAGCCTCCCGCGAAGGCGGTCAGGATCGCGTGCTGCTCGGAGGGGAAGTACGTCGCCCCGCCGAAGCTGATGTTCACGACGCCGCGACCGTGCGCGGTCACCGCCGCCAGCGCCGCGAGCTCGTCGCCGATTGTCGGTATCCCGCGTGGGCTGATGTCCCAGCTGCGCAGGCGGGCGCGCGGGTAGACGCCCACGAGGCCGCGCCCGTTCACGGGTGCCGCGGCGACGGAGGCCACTGCGGTCCCGTGGAGCTCGGACTCGTCCTCGAGGAAGAGCTGTTTGTTGAGCGCGATCGTGTTCGGGCGGCCGCGAAACTCCTCGTGTGTGAGGTCGAGGCCGGAGTCGATCACCGTGAGCGGCACTCCTGGGCCGGGCGGCTCCCAGCGGTCGGCGCCGATGTGCGGGATCCACCACTCGGTCGGGACGAGCGGGTCCGAGCCGAGGCTGGAGAAGCCGAGGCCGCTCCAGAGGCTCGAATCGAGCGGGCGGTCGGGCTGGATCGAACGAGCGGCGCCGGCTCGCATCAGCCGCGGGAGCAGGCGCCGTGCCTGGGCCGTCGGCAGCCGCCACATCTGCAGCGGCGGCGAGATCAACTCAGCGCCGGCTCGGCGCAAGGCAGCCGCGAAGGCCGGCCCGCGAATCCGGTCGAGCTCGATCAGCGCGCGCGGGTAGAGGTCGAGCTGCTGGAGCGAGCGAGGCGATGGAAGTGGGCCGGGGAGTATCGGCCGGCCGTGCGGTGGGGCTCCTGCCGCAGGTCCGCAGCACCAGAGCGCTACGAACCAGATCACGGCAAACCTACGCAACCATGAGACCCTAGCGCGGAGCCGCGCGCGGGCCTAGCGGCTACCGGCTCGAGGCGGGCGCGATGCTGAGGGAGTACGAAGCCTGCACGACGTTCTTGGCAAGGAAGACGTCCACGTAGACGTACTGCCCGACTCCCCGGCCCGCGAGGGTGACACGCTCGTACCTTCGCCCGGCATGGGCGGAGGCGCCGATCAGGTCGCGCTGGGCGGCCTTGCCTCGCTCGAAGACCGTTTGCGTGCGGCGACCCCAGATCTCGAGGGTCGCGTTGGCGTTCGGCCTGACGGTCACGACGAGATGTCCGCGGGCGGGCAGCCAGACGCGGTAGACGTCCTCCGGATCCTCGCGCCGCTCGAGCGAGGCGGCGAGGCTGGCCCGAGGGCGGTTCTGACCGGTGAGGGGAGCGTGCCCGGTCTTGGTGAGGCCGTTCGGCTTGACGAGATAGACGTCCTCGTTCGGCTCCTGCGGGTCCGGGGCCGGCGCGCGGCGGGCCAGCGCGGCCGGAAGGTCGAGGATCCCGTAGCCGGTGTCGGCATCCCAGCCTTTCTTGCCGGTGTCTCGTGCCGAGCGGCGCATGACTTCGAACAGCTGCGTGTTGGTGAGCGTCGGGCGCAACGTCCAGACAGCGGCCGCGGCACCCGAGACGAGCGGTGCGGAAAAGCTCGTCCCATCTACCGCGGCGTAACCGGCCGGGTTGAAGATCGTAGGAATCGCCGCGGGGATGTCCTGGCCGGGAGCGGCGAGGTCGAGCGCGGGCGAGGGGCTCGAGAAGACGGTCACGCGATCGGCCTCGTCGGTCGCGCCGATCGTGAGCACGTGCGGGAAGGTCGCGGGGTACGACAGCGAGCTGCGCCCCTCGCGGTCGTTCCCGGCGGAGGCGACGATCAGGGAGCCGCTGCCGAAGACGTTCTCGATCGCATGCTCCTCGATCGGGATCCTGTCGAAGCCGCCGAGGCTGAGGTTGATGACACCGGGGCCGGTGCGCCGCGCCGCGAAGAGGCCGTTGATCTCGTCGCCGACGGTCAGCTGCGCGTTCGGGCTCGCGTCCCAGAGCTGGAGCTTGGCCTGCGGGTAGATGCCGACGATCCCGACCCCGTTCTCCGGCGCAGCGGCGACCGACGCCGTGGCTGTGCCGTGCAGCTCCTCCTCGTTGCCGGAGTAGGTCATCGTGTTGAGCGGGAAGGTGTTCGGCCGCGTGGCGAATTCCTCGTGCGAGAGGTCGACCCCGGAGTCGATCATCGTCAGCGGCACTCCCGGCCCCGGCGCCGTCCAGCGGTCGGCGCCGACGTGCGAGACCCACCACTCGGAGGACGAGAGCGGGTCGGTGTAGCCGAAGAAGCCCGAGGCGCCGCCGGGCTTCGCTCCGAGCGGCACGTCGGGAGTGATCGAGCGAACGATCCCGCGGCTCAAAAGCCCTGGGAGCACGCGCTGAGCGCTCCAGCTTGGCAGGCGCCAGAGCTGGAGCGGCGGGGCGATCAGCTGGCCGCCGGCCCTCTTCAGGGAAGCGGCTGCGGCCGGACCGCGCACGCGGTCGAGCTCGACGAGCGTCCTCGGGTAGGCCTGAAGGCGCTGCAGCGACTCCCAGGCCGGAGCAGGCGCTGCGACCACGGCGCTGCCGCGGTGGACGGGCGGCGCGGCCGCCGCTGGCGCGCAGCACGCGAGAAAGAAGACCCCTGTCAGCGTCACTCGGCGCACGACCTGCAACACGGTAGCTGGGACGACGGGGGCACGCTCGGAGACAATCACCCGCAATGGCCAGAGCTTTCGTCGGACTCGGGTCGAACCTCGGCGACCCGGAGGAGCTGATCGCCTCAGCGCTCGAGCTTCTCGCCGGCGAGGAGGGCATCGAGGTGCTGGCGGTGTCGATCCTGCGCGAAACCGATCCGGTGGGCTTCGAGGATCAGCCTCGGTTCCTGAACGGCGCCGCGGAGCTTGCGACCGAGCTGGCGCCACGGGAGCTGCTCGAGCGGTTGCTCGCGATCGAGCGCCGGCTCGGCCGCATCCGGGGCGAGGGGCCGCGCTTCGGCCCGCGCACGATCGACCTCGACCTGCTCCTCTACGGCGGGGAAACCGTCCAGGAACCGGGCCTGACGCTGCCGCACCCGCGCCTCCACGAGCGGCGGTTCGTGCTCGAGCCGCTGGCAGAGCTGGATCCGGCTCTCGAGGTTCCCGGGCGCGGGCCGGTCCAGGCCCTGTTGGCAGGGCTATGATCCCGCTATGTCGCACCTCGACGAGCTCGACGAGTTCGAGGCTGACCTCGAGCTCACGCTCAAGAAGGAGTACTCGGCGGTCTTCAGCCTCTTCCGCTACTGCGTCCTGACGCAGGACGCGACGTACCTCTGCAACCGGCTCGACCTCCAATACGTGCCCCAGCCGAGCTACCCGTTCTTCCACCTGAAGATGGAAGACGTCTGGGTGTGGGACAAGAACCGTCCGACGCGGATCATCCCGCGCGCGGAGGTGTACACCTCGAGCGACGTGACCGTCGAGGAGCTCCGTGGTGAAGGCGACGAGCCGAACCTGACGGCGGAGGCGCTGGCCGAGCGGATCGGCGAGTCGCTCTCTTCCGACGACGACCTGTAACCCCGGCGCGAATGCTCCTGGCGGTCGACGTGGGGAACACCCAGACGGTGTTCGGGCTCTTCGAAGGCGACGAGCTGCGCGAACACTGGCGCATCGCGACCGAGCGCAACCGCAGCGGGGACGAGCTAGGCGCGCTGTACGGGAACTTCCTGGATTTCGAGAGCGTGGACGGGGTCGCACTGGCCTCGACGGTGCCGCAGCTGCACCGTGCCTACGACGAGCTCGCGAAGGACTACGCCCGGGCGGAGCTGCTCGAGCTGGGGCCCGGCGTGAAGACCGGCGTGCCGATCCGCTACGACGACCCGCGCGAGGTTGGGCCGGACCGAATCGCGAACGCGGTCGCGGCCGTCGAGCGCTACGGCGCGCCGTGCATCGTGGTCGACTTCGGCACCTCGACGAACTTCGACGTCGTCTCCGCCGCGGGAGAGTATGTGGGCGGCGTGCTCGCGCCGGGGATCGAGGTCTCGATGGACGCGCTCTTCCAACGGGCGGCGCGGCTCTTCAAGGTGGACTTCGTGGAGCCGCCGACCGTGATCGCCAAGAACACCGCGGCGAGCCTGCAGTCGGGCCTCGTGTACGGCTTCGCGGGCCAGGTGGACGGGATCGTCGAGCGGATCCGCGGCGAGCTCGGGGAGGAGGCGCAGACCGTCGCGACGGGCGGGCTAGCGGATCTGATCGTCCCGCACGCACGCACGCTCGAGCGCGTCGACCCGTTCCTCACCCTCGAAGGACTGCGCCTGGTCTGGGAGCGCAATCACGACTAGACATGCGTCTCAGAGGATGATCGCTGTTCTTGACGCTCACGTGCAAGCGCGTCCAGGCGCCCGGAGGCGGCCCCTAAGAAGGCGGCGAAGAACGTATTGGAAGGCTCGTACGGCAGCATGGTCAACGTCAGCGACATGATCAGGTATCCAAGCGACGCGCCTGCGACCGTTCCCAGAAGGATGGTCGCATCCCTGCTCCAGAAGCTCGCCGCGCGCAGGCCGCGGATGAGGCCCCACACAGCGTACGAGAGCACGAGTAGGGGGAGAAACCCGAGCGCACCCTGTTCCGCCAGGAGCCCCATGTAGGAGCTATGCGGATACGTCACGGAGGGAAGTCCCGCCACGACCTCGGGGGGACGGGTCTCTGCTACCGCGTGGTATTGGTCCACGCCGACGCCGAACGCGGGAGCTCCGCGAAAGATCTCGAATCCCTGCTTGTAGGTCGCAAGCCGCGCGTTGATATTGTCGGTGTTGTTCAGCCTCTCAGCAACTGTCTTGTTTTGCTGGAGCTGCGTAGTAGCTGCCAACGCCAGGGCAGCGACGAGAGCCGTGACTGCGAAGCCGCGACCGAATCTGCCCGGGCGGAGTCCGAACGACGCAACGACCACGAGAATCCCGGCGATCCAGCCGGCACGGAAGAGCGTAAGTGCGATCCCGGCTACTTGAAAGCTCGCGAGCACAAGCGCCCAGCCATATCCGCTCCCGCGCTTCCGTGAGAGGATCCAGAACAGCGTGGCAGCGAGGCACACGACCAGGCTGAGTACGTACGGCTCAGGGGCCGGATAGGGGCCCGAAATACGCGTTGCGTCGATCGCGGCGTCGAAACGGACGCTTCCGCCCGTGAGTGTCGCAAGCCCGAATCCAAAGACGCGCTCGGCGACTCCGATCGCCCCAAGGATTCCCCCGGCGATCATCAAAGCGCCGGAGAGCCGCCGTACGCGGCCGGCGCCGCGCAGGCTGTACCTCTCGCATGCGACGAACAGGATCATCGGGAGCAAGACTGCGTCGATCCACGTTTTCAACGGGCCGTTGATACTCGTGCTCGTTGCGATCGCCCGGATCCCGAATGACACGGTGAGCCAGAGGAGGGCAAAGACGAGCACTCGCGTCGCGGGCGTGCGCTGAATTCGGCGTGGGTTGAGCGCGATGTACGCCACGAGGCCGCCGATCCACATGCGATCGAACGTGAGAACGGGATGGCCACGAGGGATCCCCACCAGATACCCGCCCGTCGCAGCTACGGGCCAGATCAGAATTGCGGACGTGCCGAGGAATGAGAAGACGATGAGGAATGTGCCGCCAACGACCGCGGCGAGCAGGAGTAGCGCGGCCCGCCTGCCAAGCCAGACATCTGCCTGGCCTGTGGCTAGAACACCGGAAAGAAGAGCTCCACCGACCACCGCGAGCCACGGCGCCGCGAGCCGCGCGAGGGAAAGTGGGTGCGCAGCAGTTCTCATTGCTTGGTGAGCAGAAGCGGCTGAACTGCTTCTGCGGCAAAGGCTAGCCGCTGCTCGGGCCTTCTCGACCTAGACTGAGACGAATGCCAACGCTCAGCGTCGTTATCCCTGCAACGGACGGTCGAGTGACGCTCGAGCGCGTGCTCGCCGCTGTTCGGCGTGCGTCGGCTGGGCCGGAGGAGCTGATCGTCGTCGACCGGCCGAGCCAGCTTGGTCCTGGAGCTGCACGAAATGTTGGGGCTCGCCGGGCGAACGGGGACGTGCTCGTGTTCGTCGACTCCGACGTCGAAGTGCACGAGGACGTGTTCGCGCGGATTCGGAGCGTCTTCGACGACGATCCGAGCCTCTCCGCCATCTTCGGTTCGTACGACGATGAGCCGGGCGGCGGTGGCGTCGTGTCTGACTTCCGAAACCTGCTTCACCACCACGTCCACCATCAAAGTGCTGGGCTCGTGACTACATTCTGGTCCGGGCTCGGCGCGATCCGGCGCGACGTCTTCCTCGAACTCGAGGGGTTCGACGAGCGGCGCGACCGGGCGCCGTTCCCACGTGCGTCCGTCGAGGACATCGAGCTCGGCATGCGTCTTCACGCGCGTGGTGGGCGCATCGTGCTGGATCCCAGAATCCAGGGAAAGCACCTGAAGGAGTGGGGGCTCGT
The DNA here is from genome assembly GCA_030773975.1 of Actinomycetota bacterium. Lineage (GTDB taxonomy): Bacteria > Actinomycetota > Thermoleophilia > Gaiellales > Gaiellaceae > 3-1-20CM-4-69-9. Next base: position 6,516 of record JALYLY010000032.1, read on the forward strand.
GAGCATGATCACGACAGACCTGCTCCGGCGCGGCGTCCCGTGGCTGCGGCTCGTGCTCGAAAACCGCTCGGGAACCGCGGCGTTGAACCTCGGCTGGCGCAACCGGCTCGGCATCGGGGCATCGGGCCTTCTCGTGTTCGCGCTGGCACGCCGGAACGTTGTGCTGGCGGGAAGCACACTGGCACTCCTGATCGCCCTCGACCGCCGCTTCTACGCTCTCCTCTTGCGCCGCCGCGGCCCGGGCTGCGCCGCCGCGGGAGTCCCGCTCCACGTCATCCATCGTCTCGCATCGGCTGCGGCAGTTCCGATTGCGGTCACGGACCTTCTCGTCGAGCAGTTCCGGAAGTCGTCTCCGGCGTGAGCGGTCGCGGCTGGGCTCGCGCCATGACCCATGCCTTGACGAAGCCGGCTGCCGTCCCAGCCTGAGCCGCACCGACGAGAAGCCCTGTCGCGAAGCCTTTTCCGAACGCTCGCCGTAGCAGGGCGACGTAGAAGGCCGGCGGCTCGAGTGGCGGGCCTTGCTGGCTCCGGTGAAAGCGAAACGCGCCGTCGCCGTAGCGGACCTGATGGCTGAGGAAGCGCTTCAGCGTCAGCTCTTGGTCGTGCACGACATGGGCGGCGGGGGCAGACCGCAACGCGAAGCCGTTTGCCGTCAGCCGTGCGCACCACTCGCGATCTTCGCCCGCTGCGTGCGGGTACGACTCGTCGAACGGCGTCGCCTCGAAGACAGACCTGGTGCACGCGATGTTGTTCGACGGCGCGAAGGAGAGATCGCTGCCGTGTGCCGGTGGCACCGCCGCCGGCGCCTGCGCGATGAGCTCGAATGCCTCCGCAAGGGGGCCCGTTCGCGTAAGCGTGGTGGTTCCGGCTGCGGCGTCTGCGCCGCCCTGCAGCGTCTGGACCAGCCGCTCGGCCCAGTTCGGTCCCGGCGCGCAGTCGTCATCCGTGAAACAGAGAAACGCGCCTTGAGCCACCAGCGCGCCGGCATTGCGTGCCGCAGCAGGCCCACCGCCGCTCCGGCGGACGAGCCGTGCGCTCGGGTGGCGAGCGACGACCGCTGCAACCTCCTCGCCGGCGCGAGACCCGTCGTCGACGACGATCACCTCGATCTCGTCCTCTACCGTCTGCGCGGCAAGCGCCTCGAGGCACCGGCTCAGCGCCAGAGGGCGATCGTGCGTGGGCACGACCACGGAAATCGAGGGCTGTTCCGATCCGCTCACGACGACCCTCTGCTAGCGCCGCGCTAAGCCACGCGCTCGACGGGCGCCGCGTCCGCGGCGCTGAACTCCAGTAGTGCCTCTACGAGTTCACCCTCCTCGAGGTAGTCGGCCTCGGTGTTGACGCTCCAGACGTCGTGACCGGCACCGTCGATGACGTTCAGCGCTGCGAGGATCGCGGTCCACATCGAGTGATCCTGGTTGTTGTATCGGTGCAGGCCGTTGCGCCCGCATGTCTGCAAGTTCTTGAACTGCTGGAGGTAAATCCGCAGCGTCGCGACAGCCTCTTCGAAGTGGGAGTCGTACACCGGGTACGCGCGCGGTACGAGCACCTTCACCCCATCGAAAACCTTGTTCGGGTCGAGCAGCCCGATCCGCGCAAGCTCTGTCGTGGCCATCTCGACTGCCTCCTTGTCCGACATCTCCCAGATCTCGTCGCCCTGAAAGCAGAAGTACTCGACGCCGAGGCACGTGGTGCCCGGCCGAACCATGTCTGCGCTCCACGCGCCGTAGTTCTGGACTCGCCCCGCACGTGTTTCCGGATCGTGGAGGTAGATCCAGTTGTCGGGGAACGGCTCGTCCTCGGTCGTCATCAGCGCGACGAGCACCAGATCGCGGTACCGCAGCTTCTTCGCCGCCTGCTGTGCGTGCAGGGGGGCCGGCGGGTCGAGGCTCAGGACGAGGTCGCTGAGCGGAATGCTCGAGATGACCGACTCGACGGCATGCTCGAATATGTGCCCGTTCTGCCGCATGACGACGCTTCGGACAACACCGTCCGAATGCTTTAGCGACACGCAGCGCTGGTTCAGCCGGATGTCGGTGCCGGCCTCCCTGGCCCGGCTTGCGAACGTCTCCCACATCTGCCCTGGGCCGAGTCGCGGGTAGTGGAATTCCTCGATCAGCGTGGTGACGTGCTCGCGACTGAGCCCCAGCACCGACAGCATCGCTTTTCCGAGCGAGAAGTTCTTGATCCGCTGCGCCGCCCACAGAGAGCGGATCTCCGAGCCGGGGATGCCCCAGACCTTTTCGGTGTACGAGCGGAAGAACGCGTCGTAGAGTCGGCGACCGAATCGCGACGTCACCCACTCTTCGAATGTGTCCGCGTCGGGCCTGCGATGTCGCGCGGCCCAGAGATAGGAGAGAGCGCAGCGCGTCGACTCGACCAGCCCGAGACGTCCCACTACGTCCTTCGCGGTGATCGGGTACGCGAAGTACTTCCCGTCGTAGTAGATGCGCGACAACCGCGGACGCGTCAGGAACTCGCTTCCCAGCATCTCCTCCCACAGCCGTTGCACCGGCCCGAGCTTCGTGAAGAACCGGTGACCGCCGAGGTCGAAGCGGTAGCCGTTGAACTCGATCGTCTTCGCGATCCCGCCAACCGAGCCGTCGGCCTCGAACACGGTCGCCGGACGGCCCCTGCGCCCGATGATGTGCGCGGCCGTGAGACCGGCGGGGCCGCCGCCGAGAATCGCGGTGCCGATGCTCCCCCTGCTGTTCTCCGAAGCGGAAGGCGGTTTCTCGCGCGTGTCGGGCTTCAACTCCTCGATCCGTGTCTCGAGGATCTCGGTGATCGGCTCGGCAGGCGGAAGCACCGGGACCGGGACGCCGCCTTCCACCAGCGATCGATCGACCGCCTCCACCGTCCGCACCACGTCGAGCCCAACCTCCGGAGACGAGACGAGAGCGCTGCCCTGCCGGATCGATGTGGCGAAGTCCGCTAACTCCAGAGACAACGGCTCCGTGGCCTCGACCCGCGGCGACACGATGTCGCCCGTGCGGTAGCTCAGGCGGTACTCGCCGAAGGTCTCCGGATCGGGAAGCGTCGCACCCGAGTCGAAGATCCTCACAGACTCGTTGGAGGTGTCGTCGTAGACGACCATCTTCTTGGAGCCGACGATCGCCGTCCGTCGGAGCTTGCTCGGCGACAGCCACGACAGCTCCACGTGCGCCACGGTTCCAGAGGGGTACTTGAGGTTGATGAAGCAGACGTCGGGCACGTCGGGCAGGAGGCAGCTCCGGCTGAGCGCCGACACCTCCGACGGACGCATTCCGAGCCAGTAGCGCAGGATCGAGAAATCGTGCGGAGCGAGGTCCCAGACAACGCTCACATCAGGCTGGTGCAGCCCGAGATTGACCCGGCTGGACGAGATAAAGTAGATCTCGCCCAGCTCGCCGGAATCGATCAGGTTCTTGATCGTCGTCACCGAGGGGCTGTAGAGGAATGTGTGGCCAGGCATCAGGACGAGGTTGTTCTTCTGCGCCAGCTCAATGAGCTCGAGCACCTGCTCGCTCGAGCCCGCCAGGGGCTTCTCGACGAACGTGTGCTTCCCCGCCTCCAGGGCGGACATCGCGAGCGGGTGGTGGGTCGAGACGGGCGTGGCGATCGCGACGGCGTCGACGTCGTCGCTCCGCAAGACCTCTTCGAATCGCGTAGTGCCTGAAATGCCCGGGTAACGGCTCTGGATCGCTTCGATCGTCCCCGGCCGGAGGTCGCAGACTTGCGTGACGTCGAACAAAGGCGACTCGGCCAGGTTGCGAACCAGGTTAGGTCCCCAGTACCCCAGGCCGACAACCGCGACGCGGATCGGGGCAGCGGCACCGGACAGGTCGGTCGTGTGTACGTCAGCCATTAGCCCGTTTCTGCCCTTCTGAACATGAGCGTTGGCGTGCGGAGAAGTAGGCGTAGATCGAGCCCGAGTGACGCGCTCCGTGCGTAGGCCACGTCCAGGTCGAGCGCCTCGCGAAATGTCGAATGCGCCCGCGCCTCTACTTGCCAGAGGCCTGTGAGTCCGGCGGGAACGAGGAAACGCTCAAAATGATGCGGCGCATACAGCTCCAGCTCGTAACCGATCGCGGGGCGGGGACCGACGAGCGACATGTCGCCACGCAGCACGTTCAAGAGCTGAGGCAGCTCGTCGAGGCTCGTCCTCCGCAGCCAGCGCCCGACGCGTGTGACGGCATCGGAGCGGTCGAGCTTGTAGAGGTTGTTCGTCCCCGGCAACGCCGTCGTGGTCATGATCTGCCTCAGGTATTCGCGGTGTGGGGCGTCGTCAGTGCCCTCCTGCATCGTCCGGAACTTCAGGAGCGTGAACTCGCGCATGTCCAAGCCGAGGCGTGGTTGCCGGAAGAAGACCGGGCCGCGCGAGTCGCGACTGACGAGGAGCGCGATCACGAGCAAGACCGGTGCTGTGATCGTGAGCAGGAGCGATGCGCCGACCACGTCGAGCGAGCGCTTCAAGAAACGGGACGAACGCGAGATGCGTGCCGGTGCCACACCGAGCAACGGCAGCCCCTCGATTCCATGGATCGGCGCGCTCGGACTTATGGCCTCGAACAGACGCGGCACAAGGTCGATCTGGATGTCGTGCTTTCGTAGCGCCTGTACGAGCTCGAGCGTCTGCTCGTGGTGGTCCTGCGAGAATGCCACGATCACGCGGTCGACGTCGCTGCGCTGTACGAGGTCTGTGATTTCGTCCGGCTCCCCGAGTAGCTCGATTCCTTCCAGATCACGTCGCATCTCTTTCGGCGCCGCGTCTACGAAGCCCAGGAGGTTGATTCGGTACTCCGGATGCTGGAGCAGCTTCCGGCCGATCAGTTGCCCGACATCGCCTGCACCGACGATCACGGTGTTTTGGACGTAGGCCGGGTGGCGGCGCGCCAGCATCCGCGCGACCGACCGCAGCCCGGTCACGCACAAGAGCGCGAGGAACCAGAAGGTGGTCAGCTTCGGCTGATTGGGATGCGTGAGGCCGACGAGCCACGATGTCGCGAAGAAGAGCCACACGCCAACGGTGATCAGGTGGAAAACGCTGACGACTTCGTCTGCGGTCGTATGCGTCGCACGCTCTTCGTCTCGATCGTAGAGACCGTAGAGCTTCGCGGCGACGACCCACGCCGGCAGCAGCAGCGCGAAGATCGCGGAGCGAAGCCCGATTCCCGTGCCACCTGCGGCCTGGTCGCCTAGGAAGAACAGCTCCGTTGCAGCGAATGCCACGAGCAGGCCTGCCACGTCTGCGGCGAGCAACATGCGGCGTACGATCCAGCCACGGCGAACGCGGCGGCGCACCGGCTTCACCGCGTCGCGAGGCGATTGCTGCGGGACACCCGCCACAGCGTCGGCAGGCGCCGCGCCCACAGCGCCGTTGTTGGGCTGCGCCCGCGTCGGCCGCAGCGAAACGGGCCCGGTTCTTGCCTTAAAGTCCATGGCCGGTCTGACCTCGCCGATTGGAGGCGTTCACAGAGGCGAAAACCGGCAGCGCGAGCATGCGTTGCCCGGCTGCAAGTACAGTCAACAGAACGCCCACCATCTCCGCAGGTAACACCGCCGTACCTCTCCCCTCGGTACCGGACTCGATCGAGAGTCCAAGATCACTTTAGGCCACGTTTGCGTACACCACAAGGCCAATTTCGCGCGCACAGGACCCTCTCCGTGAGCGCCGGCGTAGCCGGCGGCGTGTCTCAGTGGCTCAAGGGGCCCCCCGCGGCGCAGCTTCGTGATGCGCGGGCCGGGGACTGTCCCGTTGTTCGTCCAGATC
>JALYLY010000033.1 GCA_030773975.1 Actinomycetota bacterium
AGGCGCTCGGCCGCCTGGAATTCACCCTCGGCGTTGATGATCTTCGCGCGCCGCTCTCGCTCGGCTTCGGCCTGGCGTGCCATCGCTTGCTGCATGCCGGACGGGATCTCAAGGTCCTTGACCTCGACGCGGGCGACCTTGATCCCCCAGGGCGTGGTCGCCTCGTCGATGATCGTTTGCAGGATCGCGTTGATCTTGTCACGCTCGGAGAGCAGCTCGTCGAGCAGGTGTTGGCCGAGAACGGAGCGCAGCGTCGTTTGCGCGATCTGGGAGGTGGCGACCATGAAATTCTCGATCTGCACGATCGCCGCCTTCGGCTCGACGATCCGGAAGTAAGCGACGGCGTTCACCCGCGCGGGCACGTTGTCCTTGGTGATGACTTCCTGCGGTGGGATGTTGAGCGTGACCGTGCGCAGGTCGACCCTGACCATTCGATCGACGATCGGGATCAGGATGAAGAGGCCGGGCCCCTTCGGCTCTGGCAACAGGCGCCCGAGCCGAAAGACGATCCCGCGCTCGTACTCGCGCGCAACCTTGATCGCCGAAATCAAGAACAGTACGAGCAGCAAAAGCAGGATCGCGACGATGATCAAAACGGCGCTCATGGCGAGTCCCTTCCAGGTCTGCGAAGAAGGTACAGGCCAAAGCGAATGCGCGCGTCTTCACGCACACACGGGTCAAGGCATCGAGGATCGACCCAGTCGATCCAGCAAGAGCTGGCCCCGCAGTCAAACTCCGTCGCCTTAGGCTCCTCGCCTCGCGCGCAGCGCGCGTTGGTGGTTTGCGGGCTTTGGGCCGGGACCGAATGCAGGGCCAGTTCAGAACATCCTACGCCGTTTGGGACGTGAGAACGGTTAAGTCTTCTTCCCCATCCCCAACCACGTACGGATCTTTGCGATGAGACTCGCCATAGGGCGAGTCTACGCCCTTTCGCCCATCGAAAACGCCAATCAGGCCTAGTTGCCCGACCTTTTGCCCACCTGAGCTGATCTGAGCTGACCCACGCTGACCGAGCATCAAAGACTGCGGGTTAGCGTGTCCGCTCTAGCTCTCAGCCCATCTGGTGCTGGGGATGAAGTAACACCATGCGGTCAAGGTGGGGGTCAGCGAACTCTCGTATAGGGGCCGCCGCAAACGCGGTCTGTACCACTCTGTCGAACCTGAGCTCCTTCTTGGAGAGCGCAAACCGGAGAGCCTTCGATTTCATGAAGTGAAATGCGGTCAAGAAGGTGTTTACGTCGGCGTTCATGTAGCGCCCGGAGGACACTCGCCCGCAGCGTGCTGACTGGAACCGGAGTCATAACTTGGAGGTCGCAGGTTCAAATCTGCCCCCGCTACCTCAAGGCCTGCAAGTGCAGGCCTTTTTCATGCGCACCAAGAGAGGTGACGGGGAGCTGGCGGGATCGAGCCTCTGACTCTACGCACCACGAGCGGCGTCCTCCAGGGACAGCTCGCTCCCTTGGCGGGCGTTGGCGTCGTAGTGGGCCTCGCCGAGGGCGTGGCGCGCCACATCCTCGGTTTCCTGCTGATCGCGGCGCCGCCATAACGGAACCGGCGCACCAAACTGTTCGCGCAGCGCATTTGCGGCGCCGAGAAGCCGCGCACCGCGCCCCATCTCGTCGTCGTGGATCGCGATAGAAGCCAGCCGTTCAAGCGATTCGACGGCGCCGAGCTGGTCCCCGATCTGCACCTGAAGCGCGAGCGCGTCGCGAGCGAGCGCACGGGCAAGATGCCCCTCGTTCCGATGATCGGCCAGCGTCGCCTGCGAGACCATCGCGCGGGCGGCCGCCCACGGATCGTCGACCCCGCGAGCGCGTGAGAGCGACTCCTTGAAGCAGTCCTCCGCATCCGTCAGATCGTTGCGTGCCGCCGCAAGCTCGCCGAGGCCGCGGAGCACGGAGGCGAGGTAGGAGTGGGGAACGATCTCGCTGCCGCCGATCTCCGCCGCCTCGGCGAGGTGACCCTGCGCCGCCTCGTCATCGCCCTCGGCGCGCGCGACGGCCGCCATCGCGTCCAGCGCGCAGACGACTAGCAGCGGTCCTTCCAGCTCGCGGGCGATCTTCAGGCTCTCGTCCGCGTGCGCTCGTGCAGCCTCGTAGTCGCCGGATTCCAACGCGGTGGTGGCGAGGATCCAGAGGAAGTACGAGACGAACCAGAGGTCGCCGATCTCGCGGCAAATCGCGAGCCCTTCCTCGCTCAGCGACCGAGCCGCGGAAAGCCGGCCACGCCTGGCTGCCGTCAATGCGAGACCGAAGTTCGCCATTCGGATGCCCTGTCGATCGCCGTACTTGCGGCCGATGGCGCGGGCTTCCGCGCCGACGGTGTCAGCGCGATCGAACTCTCCCTGGAGCGGGTAGATCGAGCCGAGCGTCCCGAGCCCGTCGGCGAGACCCCAGTGGTCGTCGGCTTTGCGCGCCACCTCGACGCTCTCCTCCAAGAGATTGCGAGCGCGACGGATGTCGTTCTCGAAGAAGGCGAGAAGGCCGAGAACCTCGAGCGAGCGGGCGATGTTGGTGTCGTCACCCAGGCGGCGGGCGAGCGACAGGCCCTGCTCGAGCCGTGGCGCGGCGCGCTCCTCGTTCCCGACTAGCGCCCACAGGAGGCCGGCTCCCCAGAGTGCACCCGCACGCGCAACGGTCGCGTCATCCTCGGTCGCCTCCAACATCCGCTCGAGCCAGTGGAGCCCGTCTCGATAGAGGCTGCGGTTGAACCAGAAGAGCACGAGCGCGCTGGCGAGGCGCAGGCCTTTGACAGCACCGCCGGGCGCGGCCGCGTACCACTCGAAGGTCGCGCGCAAGTTCTCGTAGTCGGCCGCCAACCGATCGAGCCAGAGGTGCTGCTCAGCTCCGGTCACCTCCGGCTCCGCGCGGAGGGCGAGGGCGAGGAAATACTCTGCGTGGCGGGAACGCAGCTGCTCGTTCTCGTTCGACTCCTCGAACCGCTCTAGTGCGTACTCGCGGATCGTCTCCAACATGCGGAAGCGACCGTTCTCCGGGCGTGCGAGGTTCTTGTCGACAAGCGATTGAAGGGTGTCCAGGCGCGCTCCGCAGACGTCCTCGGCCGCCGCGAGCGTCCAGCCGCCCGCAAACACTGCGAGTCGCGCGAACAGCCGCCGTTCGTCCTCCTCGAGCAACTCGTAGCTCCATTCGATCGTCGCCCGGAGCGTGCGCTGACGCTCTGGCGCGTCGCGGGCTCCGCCGGTCAGCAAGGGAAGGCGCCGATCGAGCCGGGAGAGCAATTCGTCTGTGGAGAGGATCTTCACGCGAGCGGCCGCGAGTTCGATCGCAAGCGGAATCCGGTCGAGTCGCTCGCATAGCGCCGTGAGCCGCTCTTGGTCGGCGTCGAATTCCGGCTCGATCGCCTGCGCCCGCTGGCGGAAAAGCTCCACCGCAGGGGCTTCCGCAAGTGGTCGGATCGGATATTCGAGCTCCGCTCGGAGGCGCAGCGGCTCTCGGCTCGTGGCGAGGAGCGCCAGACGCGTGCACGCTTCGAGTAGTCGGGCGATGTCCGGGGCGACGCCCACGACTTGCTCGAGGTTGTCCAGCACGAGCAGGAGCTCTCGTTCCCGCAGGTGATCAACGAGTTCGCCCCCGATCCCGAGCGCGGCTGCAATCGTTGGCTCGACAAGTTGCGGATCACGAACAGCCGAGAGATCGACGAACGACGCCCCGTCTTCGAACGCAGTCACGAGCTCGGCTCCCGTTTCGAGCGCCAGACGCGTCTTGCCGATTCCGCCCGGTCCGACGATGGTGACGAGGCGCGTACGCTCGCCTCGGAGCAGGCGCAGCAGGTCGGCGAGCTCCCGCTTGCGGCCCAGAAGTGGTGTCGGCGGCAGAGGGAGGTTCGTCTGGTTGAGGGTCTTGAGCGGAGCGAACGTCTCGTCGCCGACCTGGTAGAGGCGGAGCTCGCCGACGTCTTTGAGCCGGTGTTCGCCAAGGTCGCGGAGATCTCCCAGATCGACGAGCTGTCGCGTCGACTGCGAGAGAAGGATTTGCCCACCGTGGCCCGCAGCCGCGATTCGCGCAGCGCGGTGGACGTCGATGCCGACGTAACCCTCTTCGGTCGGGACCGGCTCGCCCGTGTGGATTCCGATGCGAGCACGGATCGGGCCCTGGGCAGCCAGCGCAGTCTGCGCATCGACCGCGGCCGCGAGCGCGTCGGACGCCTTCTCGAAGGCGACGAAGAAGGCGTCGCCCTGAGTGTCGACCTCGACGCCACCGTGGCCCTCGAAAGTCGCTCGCAGCAGGCGCCGGTGCTCCGCCAGCGCATCCGCGTAGTGCTCGCCGAGCTTTTCGAGCAGGCGCGTCGAACCGGCGATGTCGGTGAACACCAGCGTGACGGTTCCGCTCGGCAGCCCGCGCATTACGGCCTTGACTATCGCCCGTCGGCGCCCTTCGCGCCACGCGCACTTGAGAAGCAGTCTCGGCGCAGTGCGGCTAACACCCGCCGCCGGAGCGTCGCCCCCTGCCGGCCCGATCACCCAAGCATTTGCGAGACGGCGACACCGGAGTGGCCTACGAGGGCCACTCTACGAGCGATTCCACAGCGAGGCACGGGTCGCTAATGGGTCCATATTCATGCCCCCGCTACTGCCGAAGGCGCCGGAAACGGCGCTTTTGGCGTCTTTGAGGCTCGCAATGTGCGTCGATGGTTGACGAGCTAGCCTCGACGCACCGGATCGATGTTGTGATTCGGGTGAAACACGTTCTCGGGGTCGTAGCGCCGCTTCACCTCGAGGAGCCGGTCGTAGTTTGGGCCGTACGCGGACCGCACTGCGTCTGCGCCGTCATCGTCGCTGAAGTAGTTGAGCCAGCGGCGGTCGGCAAAGTACGGGCTGAAGAGATCGAACGTTGCCCGGGTCCAGGCGGATGTTCGCGTCCGTGTCGGCCGGGTCAAGCCAGACGCTTGGCAGGAGCAGGTTGTATCCCACTTCGGGGTGGGGGACAGCGGTGTCGCTTGCACCCACCCGCGTGACAGCGCCGTGGAAGTGCTCGAAGAGGATGGCGTTGAGGGGCGACGGCGTCGTCTCGAACTGCCCGATCGCGAGGTCGATCAGCTCGTCGTCGAGTCGCTCGACAAAGCTCGACTTCCAGTAGTTCGGCGCGCCGCGCGGAAAGCCGTCGTCGAGGAGCGTATTCATGACCGGGTATGGCATCGGGCCAACCTCAACGAGGGCCGGCTCGCCAAACTCCTTGAGTGGCGCGAGGTCTCTTTGTGCTTGCTCCGCCGGTCCGGCATGACAGACGACAAATGCCGCGAGTCGCAGGTCGGCGCTCCCCGGTGCGTAAACGAGTGCTGCGAAGACAGTGAGGTCGTCGGGGACGGACTCCGTGAACTCCCGATAGAAGCGCAGGACATCTCTCGCCGCCTCGAAGGGGTGGGCGATGAGACCTCCAACGACCTCCCGAAGTGGGTGGAGGCGATATTCGAGCGACGTCGCCACGCCAAAATTGCCACCGCCGCCTCGAAGCGCCCAAAGGAGATCGGGCTCGGATTCTTCCGTGACGTTGAGCACCGCGCCGTCTGCGGTTACGAGCTCGACCGAAAGCAAATTGTCGGCGGCGAGACCATGGATACCCATCAGCCAGCCGAGGCCCCCGCCGAGCGTGAACCCCGCAATCCCGGTCGACGAGATCGCGCCCCCGGTGACGGCCAACCCATGCACAGCCGCCGCTCGGTTGAACTCCGACCAGAAGATGACTCCCTGTGCACGCATCGTCTGTGCCTCTCCCTCAGGCGATCGAGTAGCGCTGCGGAATGCCGTTTCTGGCGTTGTCTGAACGAAGCGTCTGCGGCCACGCTTGCATCTGCATCTGCTTCTTGGAGAGAATCTAACCCTACAAAGGAGGAGGCAATGCTCGATCACGTTGCGATCCCGGTGCGCAATCTCGAGGCGAGCCGGAAGTTTTATGAACCGCTGTTCGAAGGGCTCGGCGCGAAGGTCGTGATGGAGTGGCCGGGCCTGGTGCTCTTCGGCACGGACGATGGGATGGTCGCGCTGCGCGAGAGGGAGGAGGTCAGCCCGATTCACGTCGCGTTCAGAGCGGATCGCTCGAGCGTCGACTCGTTCTACGAGACCGCTATGGCGGCCGGCGCGTCGGACAACGGACCTCCAGGGATCCGTTCTGACATCCACGAGAACTATTACGCGGCCTTCGTCATCGACCCGGACGGCCACAACATCGAGGCGGTCTCCCACCGAGCCGAATAGCGTTCGCTAATTCCCTCGGATGGCTGGTATCGCCCTGCCACTGAGAGGCGGCTGACCCCTCGCGGTTCTCCTCATACAAGTCGGAATCCGCCCTCGCGGAGCTACGCGTAAAAGGCATGAACGTCTAAACAGCCGGGGTCAGACCCTTGCAGTTGGGGACGTGCATCTTGGAGTCACGGCTCGAACGGCTGGGGTCAGACCCTTGCATTTCGGGACCTGCCGCTAGGTACGGATGTAGAGCGGCGTGCCGAGCGGGAGGATCCGCGCCAGCCTCCGGACGGCGGCGTTGCGCAGCCTGATGCAGCCGTCACTGACGTTCGAGCCGATCAGCCCCGGCTGGTTCGTCCCGTGCAGCCCGAGTGATCAGCGCTTGAAGCGGATCCAGGCCTCGTGCCAGGTGTTGTCGCGCAATTGGAACGTGAGTCGAGCGCAGGAGCCGGCGAAGGAGCTGTTCGTTTCCCACTTGTACGTGTATTGCCCGTTGGAGCCGTTGTACGACAACGTTCCCAATACCCCACCCGTCCCGTACCCGCTGCCGGTCTCGCAGTCGACGCCGATGTAGAAGATGGTTTCGAGTACGTCGGGCCCGCGATCGCCGCCGAGCGTGAACCTGATGGGTATGCGATCACCCGCTCGGAAGACATTGTAACTGGGTGGTTCGAACGTGGAAGGAGCGAGCGCGAACGGCCAGATCACTCGGTAAGGCTGCCACGACGTTCCCGTATTCCCGGCTCCGTCGCGCGTTTCGACCGCGAAGGAGTGGTTTCCGATGGTGCTCGTGTCGAGGTACGGGTCGCCGCTGCAGAGTTCGACGCCGGAGCCATAGGGCCCGTCGTCGCAGGAGAAGCTCGTAGCGACGGTCGCGCCGATCAAATAGGTCGGCTCGTCACAGCAGGGCGTACGGAACACCACACTCGGCGCCGATCTATCGCGCACACGGTACGTCGCCGTGGCCGTGGTAGTGCGGCCGGCTGCATCGGTCGCAACGACGGTGAAGGTGAACGTCCCTGGGCGGGAGGTGTCGAGTCGAGTGTTCGTTGGGACAGTGCCGACGCACGTGACGGAGGTGACGTCGCAGAAATAGTGGCTGTAGACGAATGAGTTCTGAGAGAACTCCTCGCCGTCCCTCGGAATACGAAGGTCGATGGACGGGCGTGATGGGCCCCAGGCCGGTTGGAGGCTTCCAGGCGGGGCGTTCGCGACCCCAGACAGGGCTCGGCTAGCCAGAAGGATCGTCCCTAGGCTCGAGCTCGTGCTGGGCCCTTTTGCCGGCCTCGTTTGGAAAACCATCCGAGCGCCGTCCGGCGACCAGGACGGATGGTCGCTATACCCGGAGAGACCGGTCAGCTGGGACGCCTGGGTGCCGTCGGAGCGGACAGTCCAGATTTCACGCACGTTCGAGGTCTGCCAGTCGATCCGGTAGCGCGCGAATGCAATCCGCGTGCCGTCCGGAGACCAGGCCGGAGAGCTGTCGGGTAGATCTCCACTCGTAAGCGCGTGATCACCGCTCCCGTCCGCGTTCATCACGTGCATAGCGTCGAACGAGTCAAACGCGAGACGCGAGCCATCAGGAGACCAGGCCGGGCTCGTCCCGAAGCCGGGCGATAGACGGTGTAGGCCAGAACCGTCAAGGCCTACCACCCAGATCGCCCACGAGCCCGTGTTGCGCGTGCTTGCAAAGGCCATCTGCGTGCCATCCGGTGACCAGGCCGGATCCGCATCCGAACTGCCCGACCCGGCATCGTCGGTCAACTGTTGAGGATTGGAGCCGTCGGCGTTCATCAGCCAGACGTGTCGAACCCCGCTGCGATCGCTCACGAATGCGATCCGAGTTCCGTCCGGAGACCACGCCGGCGACTGATCGCTCCCGGGCTCGAGCCACGTCAGATCGACCGGATCCCCGCCGAATGGGTCGACCACCCAAATGTCTTCGTTCCCGCTCACCGCGCTCGTAAGGGCGATCCGTCCCCCGGCTAGCGCAGTCGGGGCGACGGCGAGCATGACGAATAGGACTACGGAGGCGATCAGCGCGCGCACGAGGCTCCTTGCATCGGTGGGCGCCGCACGCCCGTTCTCTTCGCATCGTCTGAGGCACGAGCAAGGCAAGCATCCCCCGTATGGGTGGAGGATGGCGAGACCCGCGCCGGAATCGTGGCTGCGGCAATCGTTACTTGACGGCTTGGAGCAATGAGCGACCCGTGGCTCCCTCGTCTGAACTCTGGCGGGGCTCTTTCTTCGGTGGGCATGATGCGGGAGATGGGACTCCCGCCGGCTCTGCCCGACGTTGATCGCGATGAGGCTGAGAGTTCCTCGGAGCGGCGTGTGGTCGTGACGGGTTTGGGTGCGGTGACCCCGCTCGGCTCGGATATCGAGACGACGTGGCTGCGGTTGGTAGCCGGTGAGTGTGCGGGGTCGGTGATCACCGCCTTCGCCCCCGATGAGCAGCCGGTCCGTATCGCTTGCGAGGTGGGGGCGTTTGAGCCGGAGCGTTGGCTCGAGCGGCGGACGTTGCGTCGGCTTGATCGGTTCGCTCAGTTTGCGGTGGCGGCGGCGCGCATGGCGGAGGCCGATGCGGAGCTCGATGTCCGGAGTGAGCCGGATCGGGTGGGCGCGATGATGGCAACCGCTCAGGGTGGTGTCAGCAGTTTGGCGGAGTGCTGTCGTGAGCTTGGGGAGACGGGGCGGATTCATCCGACGTCGGTCACGGCGTTCATGCCGAATATGGCGGCGGGCTGGGTGTCGATCGAGCTCGGGTTGCGGGGTCCGCTTGGGTCGCCGTGTACGGCCTGCGCTGCCTCGGCGATGGCGGTGGGTGGCGGGTATGACGCGATCAGGCTTGGCCGTGCCGAGGTGATGCTGTGCGGCGGGAGCGAGGCGGGCATCACGCCGTTGGCGATGGCCGGCTTTGCCGCGATGCGTGCGCTATCGCGCCGAAACGACGACCCCGCCGCTGCAAGCCGCCCGTTCGATGCCGGTAGGGATGGGTTTGTGATGGGGGAGGGTGCGGCGGTGCTCGTGCTCGAGGAGTTGGAGCACGCGCGCGCGCGCGGCGCGAGAGTTTACGCCGAGGTAGGCGGTTACGGGCTCAGCTCCGACTCCTTTCATATGACCGAGCCCGATCCGGCGGGGACCGGACAGGCGCGGGCGATGCACGCCGCGCTTCGAGACGCCGGAGTCGCACCCGAGGATGTCGATTATGTCAACGCACACGCGAGCTCGACCGAACTCGGAGACACGACCGAGACCGTGGCGATCAAGGCCGCGCTCGGCGAGGAAAAGGCGCGGTCGACGCCGATCTCGTCGATCAAGGGTGCAGTCGGTCATTGCCTCGGCGCTGCCGGAGCGGTCGAGGCAGCCGTCACGGTACTTGCGCTCAGGGACAACATCGCGCCGCCGACGATCAACTACGAGAACCCAGACCCGAGCTGCGATCTCGACTACGTGCCGAACAGCGCGCGCGATGTCGATCTGAACATCGCGCTCAGCAACAGCTTCGGGTTCGGTGGCCACAATGCCGTCCTCCTTCTTCGCAGCTACGAAGACGGAGGAACGACTCAGAACGCCCTGATTTAGGGGAGGGTGGTAGGACGATTCGCGACGGGAGAGCGATGGCGAACCTGGGATTCCGGATCCTCGGCGGCATGCACAAGCGCGTCTACCGCCTCACCGGCGGCAAGATCGGCGGTCGGATCGGCAAGCTGCCGGTTCTGCTGCTGACGACGATCGGACGCAAGAGCGGAAAGACCCGGACGCAGCCGCTCGCTTACACGCGGGTCGGCGACGGCTATGCGGTAATCGCGTCGAAAGGGGGCGCAGCTCAACACCCGCTCTGGTACCTGAACCTGCGCGCGAACCCGCTGGCGGAGGTGACGGTCGGGCGCGATACGCGGAAAGTGCGTGCGCGCGACGCGGACGGCGAGGAGCGCGAGCGCCTGTGGCGCGCGCTCGCAGATCTGTATCCCGGCTACGACAGGTACGCGCAGAAGACGAGCCGGCGGATCCCGGTTGTCGTGCTCGAGTTGGCCGCACACTGACGGCGCGGTCTGCGCCTGCAGCGATCCCGAGAGGCGTCCCGCCGGCGTGGCGGGTTAGGCTCCACAAGTGGCGGCGCGGGCCCTGATCTTCGACCTCGATGGGACGCTTGTCGACACGGTCTATGCACACGTCTTCGCCTGGCAGCGCGCGCTCGCCGAGGAAGGGATGCCGATCGACGGCTGGCGGATCCATCGTCGAATCGGAATGAGCGGCGGCCTGTTCACGCGCGGCGTCGCGCGCGAGGTCGGGCGTGAGCTCTCGGCCCAGGAGATCGAAGACATCCAGCTCCGCCACGGCGCCATCTTTCGGGAGCTGCTTCCGGACCGGCGCCCGCTGCCCGGGGCCAGGGAGCTGCTCGAGGATCTCCGTGGCCGGGGCATCCCGCACGGGATCGCAACTTCGGGCCGCCGGCCCGAGATCGACCTGTCGCTCGACGCACTCGGAGTGGGTGACGACACCGTGGTGATCGACCGCGGCGGCGTTGCCAGGGCCAAGCCCGAACCTGACCTCTTCCTCGCCTGTCAGGCGGCCCTCGGCGTCAGATCGGAGGACTGCTACGTGGTCGGCGACGCGGTCTGGGACCTGCTCGCGGCCCGCCGCGCCGGGATGCTCAGCGTCGGGCTCCTGAGTGGTGGCTACGGCTCGGACGAACTCCTCGACGCGGGCGCCTTTCGCGTCTACGACGACCCGGCGGAGCTGCACGAATCGCTTGATGAACTCGGCTTTGATTGATGTCACTCGCGTTGTTCAAGAAGGCATTGGAGGGCACGGACGAGGTCGAAATCACCGTCACCGGTCGAAGCTCCGGTCGCAAGATCACCAACCCCGTCTGGTTGGTGCAGCAGGGCGACGAGCTCTACTTGCTTCCTGTCCGAGGATCGGACACCGACTGGTACAGAAACGTGCTGAAGACGCCGACTGCCTGGCTGAGTGCCGATGGAAGCGAGTTCCCAGCAACAGCGAAGCCGATCACCGATCCGGCCAAGGTGCGCGACGTGGTCGACAAGTTCCGCGCGAAGTACGGAGGCGCAGAGATCGAGCGGTACTACACCAAGCTCGATGTCGCTCTCGAGGTTCCACTGAGGTGAGGTGCCGGCTACGCACAAGGCGGAAGCGGCGCCTTGTGCGTTCTACGGGCCCGAGCGCCGTGCCAGCTGCTTAGCCGATCTGCCCGCCGTACGTCCCGACGGGACCGGTGGGGAGTACCACCGTCCCCGACTTCGTGCAGCACGCCGTGGAGGCCGGCGAGATCGCCGTCGCGCCGACGATCGTTGCGGTGGCTCCGACCGGAAGGGGAGCGGAGATGGAGGACTGATCCGGGACCTTCCCAAGCGCGACGCGCGTAGTACGAAGGTCACTACCGGCGATGGAGGTCATGGCGATGAGACGCAGCATCCTCTTTGTAACTGTCTTGGTAGCCGCGCTCGTCGCGGCGCTCGTTCCCGCGGCGGCACGCGCCGACGGGCTCCCGGTCCTCGGTATCGACGTGGGAAGCACAGGCGTCGCCTCGAGCTCGGACGGGACCCGCTACGTCACGATTCCCGCCGGGAGCAGGACGATCGTCGCGCAAATCGCACAACATGGCGGGCAAGTGCTCGCCTGGCGATCGTTGCGAGGCACGTTCACGATTCCTGCGGTTGCCTACGACGGTTCCGCGGGCGGCCTGTCTGCCGACGGCACGACGCTCGTCCTGATCGAGCCGCGGGCATCGTTTCCCCGCGCCAGTACGAAGCTGGTCGTGCTCAGCAGCGACGGCTTGAAGCCGCTGCGGGTCGTGAAGCTGGAGGGCGACTTCAGCTTCGACGCCGTGTCGCCGAAAGGGTCGTGGCTGTATTTCATCCACTACGTCTCGCCGAACGACCCGACGCGGTACCTCGTCCAAGCCTACGACGTGCAGCGCGGACGCCTGTTGGCGAAGCCGATCATCGATCCGGACGAGCCGGGCGAGAAGATGCGCGGCAATCCGCTGAGCCGGACGATGAGCGCCGACGGCCGTTGGGCCTACACGCTGTACGACGGCGCAGGGGCCACGCCCTTCGTGCACGCCCTCGACACCGTCGGACGGTCAGCGCATTGCATCGATCTCGACGGGATCGCCTCCGGCACCGACTTGTGGCAGCTTCGCCTTGGCATCGCTCGGGACGGCAAGCAGCTGGTGGTACGGGACAGCGCCAGTCGTCTGTTGCTGATCGACCTGCGGACGTTGCGCGTCACTCACGCTACGGCCGCCGGTGCACAGGCCGGCGGGACTCGGCAGCTGCCGGTGTCGCTGCTCTTGGCAGCGGGCGGCTTTGTGCTCGTCGCGGTGGCGGCCGGCGTTACCTGGGCGCGTCGGAGGCAACGGCAGACACTGATCCCAAACCTCGACCCGTAGAGCGAGAACTAACGCCGGCACCCAGGGCAGATCCTGTCGCTGCTTCGCGAGCTCCTCGTCGAGATTGCCCAACTCCTGCTCCCGGTCGAGCAGTTCCTTGCGTGCCGCGGACCATTCCTCCCGCGTCCCGACCTTGTGGCTCGGCATCGCCTTCGCCTCCCTTTTGGCCCTGTGTCAGGTGTAGACAGGCCGGCGGCTCGAAACTCATCGGTGATCGACAGAAGGTGACGGCCGCTAGCAATGATGCGCTCAAAGCAAGCGGCGGCGATGCCTCTCTCGCCGCGCGGGGAATCGCCAACAGAAAGGAGTGCGTGAGATGAAGATCACCACCATCGGCAGGGGAACGATCGGCGGCGGGCTCGCCCGCTTCTGGGCAGGAGCTGGGCACGAGGTCACCTCGGTCGGGCGCGAGGGCGGGGACGCTGCGGATGCCGACGTCGTCCTCGTCGCGGTCCCGTCGGGCTCGATCTCCGAAGCGCTCGCCAAGGTGACGGGCCTCGACGGCAAGATCGCGATCGACGCTACGAACGCATTCCCGGGACGCGACGAGCAGTACGCGTCGCTCGCGCACGAGGTGAAGGCGCACACGAACGGTCCTGTCGCGAAGGCCTTCAATGCGAACTCCGGACGGCTCTTTGATCAGGTCGGCGAGCAGCGCGTGCCGCCGGGCTGCTTGTACGCGGCCGACGACGAGGCGCGCGAGGTCACAGAGCAGCTGATCCGCGACGCCGGCTACGAGCCGGTGAATCTCGGCGGGCTCGAGAGCGCGCGCCCGCTCGAGGACTTCGTGACCGGGTTATTCCTGAAGATCTCCCCGATCTTCTACCGGTTCGCGGCTCCCGGCGAGCTTTAGGTTTACGTGCGCCGCAGATAGGTGTCGGACCCGTCGAGCCAGTCCTGTCGTGGGGGACAGAAGATGTCGACATCGAGCGTCGTCTCGAGCGCCTCAGCCTGATGCGGTACGTGTGAAGGAATATGAAGCACCTCACCCGCCGCGACGTCGACTACCTCCGACCCGTCGTCTCCGAGCGAGAAACGGAGGAGTCCCTCGAGGATGTAGGTCAGCTGCTCGTTCTCGTGCGAGTGCAGCGGGACGACGCAGCCCTTCTCGAGATAGACATGCGCGAGCATCAGCCGCTCGGTGGAGATGAGGCGGCGTTGCAGGTCCGGCTTGAGCCGCTCCTTCGGCAGGTCCTCCCAGCGGTAAAGGGTTGCGCTGGCATTGTTCACGACTGCTCCTCTCGTCTGCTGAATGAGCCGAGATCGTGGCACAGAACGAAGCGGTTTTTGGCGGGAGGCTGACCGCTTCCATAGGCTCTCCTCCAACTGTGGAACGGCGGAACGAGAGGTTGCCCGGCGGGCCGGTCGTGGCCGGCGCTGTCGCGCTTCTGATTGTCGGGCTCCTGGCTCTCGTCACGCTTGGAGCCAGTGGAGGCCGCCCGACGCGGCATGGTCACTTGGCCGCGCGTCCGGTGCCCGCCGGCCTGCAGGACACCTGGATCACCCTGCTGATCATCGCGTACGGGTTCGCCATCGTCGGTGTGCTCGCGATGATGTACAGGCGGCGACATCGTTGGCAGGATCCGGACTCGCACTGGCTGCGGAACTACTGCGCCGTTCTCGTGTTCATGACGTTGATCACGGGGATCGGCTCCTGGGCGATCACGCACGGGCATCTCCGCGTGCGGAGTCAGAAGCTCTTCGGTCAGCAGGCGCAGGGGCACCCGGGCGGACTCACGTCACCGACCGCTCGGCCGGTACCCGCTCGGCCGGCTCATTTCCAGTGGCCGCTCGCGCTGGCCGTTGGTGGGTTCGTTCTGCTCGGTGGCGCCTGGATCTTCATCGGCCGGCACCGGCCCGGAACCAGGAGTACGGAGCCGGGTGGCGTGGAGGAAGAACTTGCACGGGCAATAGGCAGCACGATCGATGACCTTCGAGGGGAGCGAGACGCGCGTCGAGCAGTGATTGCGGCATACGCGAAGATGGAGCGGATCCTCGCCACACACGGCCTCGCGCGTGGTCGGTCGGAGGTGCCGTACGAATATCTCGCGCGCGTCTTACAGTTGCTCCAGGTCCGCGAGAGCGCGGTCAAGTCGCTGACGGAGCTGTTCGAATACGCGAAGTTCAGCGAGCATGACATCGACCCCACGATGAAAGAGCGCGCGATCGACGCCCTTGTCACGGTCGGAGAAGATCTGCAGGCCCCACGGGAGCTCGCCGCGTGAGCTGGATCTTCGCCCGCGCCTTCAAGGTCGGCTTCGCGCTCAGCGCCGCCGTCGGGCTGACGGCTCTTGCGGTCTCGGGAGCCCGGTCGATCCTCCTCGACGTCTATTTCCTGGGGATGGGTGGCATCTTGCTGCTCGCGCTCGTGCGGACGACTCGCGAAGGAGGCGGGTCCACAGGCACGTCGGACTTCGATCGAGCTCTCGAGGAGATGAGCCGGCGCCACCCCTCCGATTCGGGCGAGCTGACGCTCGTGAACGAGGTCGAGCAATCGACCGCAAGCGCGCTGCACTTGCACGTTCGTCTGCGTCCAATCCTGCGCGAGATCGCCGCCCACCGGCTGTGGATGCGGTTCGGGGTCGACCTCGACCGAGAGCAGGAGCGCGCCCGGGAGCTGGTTGGAGCCAATGCTTGGGAACTCGTCCGCCCAGAACGTCTTCCGCCGAGCGACCGGCTCGCACGTGGCCCTGCCCCGGCAGATCTGCGTGTCGTCGTCGAAGAGCTCGAGAGGCTCTGACGGATGCTGACCGTCGCAGAGATTGCGACACGCGGCGATCGGATCATCGACGAGGTCGAACGCGCCGTGGTCGGGAAACGTCAAGCGCTCGAGCTCGTTCTGCTTGGGTTTCTTGCAGACGGTCACGTTCTCATCGAGGACTTCCCGGGGCTCGGTAAGACGCTCATTGCCAGGTCTTTCGCCCAGGTCTTTGCGATCGACTTCGGACGCGTTCAGTTCACTCCCGACTTGATGCCCTTGGACGTGACCGGCTCGTCGGTCTTCAACCAGCGGACGGGCGATTTCGAGTTCCGTCCCGGCCCGATCTTCACCAACCTGCTGCTCGGCGACGAGATCAACCGCGCACCACCGAAGACGCAGGCTGCACTCTTGGAAGCGATGCAGGAGCGGCAGGTCACGATCGAGGGCCGGACGAACTCGCTCGAGCGGCCGTTCCTCGTGATCGCGACCCAGAACCCGATCGAGTACGAAGGCACCTATCCGTTGCCCGAGGCGCAACTAGACCGATTCATCCTCCGGATCGGGATCGGATATCCGAGTCGAGCCGACGAGTGGGCTCTCCTGGAGCGAAGGCTCGAGCGCGGGGTGGACGAGGTCGGTCTCGACGCGGTCACCGACCGGCGTGGGCTGCTCGAGCTGCAGGAGTCGATCGAGCAGGTCCACGTGTCCGAGCCGGTTGGCACTTACATCGTGGACATCGTCTCGTCGACCCGAACCAGCCAGCGTGTGCAAGTGGGTGCGAGCCCGCGCGGTTCGCTCGCGATTCTCAAACTCGCTCGGGTCAAGGCTGCGCTGGCCGGTCGGGACTTCGTGACGCCGGAGGACGTGAAGGCGGTCGCCGTGCCTGCGCTGTCGCACCGGCTCATGCTGAAGCCGGAGCTCTGGGTGCAGAGAGTGCGTCCCGAAGATGTCGTGCGCGAGTCGCTCGAGACCGTGCCGGCGCCCGCCGCGGAGGATTTGCCCACGCACGTGGAATGACGCGCGCTGCATCACCCAAGCTGGGCGCGTACGCCGGACTGGCGGCGCTGGGACTGCTGGCCGCGCTCGTGCTGGGCCTCCCGGAACTGGTGCTGCTCGCCGCGCCCTTCGCATTAGTCCTGGCGCTCGGGACGCTGCAAGTTCGCGCGCCACGCATCGACGTCGAGGTCGAGCTCGACCGCGAGCGGGCTCTCGAAGGGGAGCTGCTGGACGTCCGGATCCGCTTCGGGCCGGGCGATGGGGCCGAGCAGATCGATGTGCTGCTCGAGCTTCCGCCCGGGCTCGAGGTCGAAGAAGGGACCAATCCGAGCACGCTCCGTCTCGTCGCGGGAGAAGAACGTGTCCTGGCTTTGCGACTTCGCAGTGTCCGCTGGGGTGCGTTCGCACTCGGGCGGATCCACCTCCGTGCGCACGATCAGTTCGGCCTGTTCCGGCACGAGGCTGTGATCGACCGGCGCCGACCGCTCAAGGTGTACCCGACGCAGGAGGCCGTGCGCACCTTGCTGCGGCCGTCTGAGACACAGGTCTTCTCGGGAAACCACGTGGCGCGCCAGAAGGCGGAGGGGATCGAGTTCGCCGACATCCGTCAGTTCGTCGCCGGAGATCGGGTAAGGCACGTGAACTGGCGCGCAAGCGCTCGCCGCGGTGAGCTCTGGGTCAACGAGCATCACGCGGAGCGGAACGCCGACGTGGTGATCTTCCTCGACGTCTTCGCAGAAGCGCGCCGAGGCGGGCGAAGCACTCTCGATCCCGCCCTGCGCGCGGCGGCAAGTCTGGCGGCGCGATATCTCCGCCAGCGCGACAGGGTCGGTTTCGTGAGCTTCGGCGGGACGCTCAACTGGCTCCTCCCGTCGACGGGCGCGCGCCAGCTGTACCGCATCGTCGATGCAATGCTCGACACGCAGATCATCCTCAGCTACGCCTGGCGCGACCTCGTCGTCATCCCGCGCCGCACGCTTCCTCCGCAGGCGCTTGTGGTCGCGCTCACTCCACTGCTGGACGACCGGGCGGCCACCGCCCTCCTCGACCTGCGGGCGCGTGGCTTCGATCTCGTCGTGATCGAGGTCTCGCCACTAGAGCTTGTCGCACCGATGCGAGGGGAGAAACGGGAGATCGCGTCCCGCCTCTGGCGGCTGCGCCGCGACGCGGTCCGCGGCCGCTTCATGCGGGCGGGGGTCCCCGTCGCCGTCTGGGACGACGACTCGTCATTCGCTGTTGCGATGGAGGAGGTGGACGCATTTCGCCGGCACGCAAGAACGGCACCCGTCTAGCCACCGGACTGGCCGGTCTCTCGTCGCTTGGTGTCGTCGTCGCCTACGCGGCGATCGTCGGCGACCGCCTCGTCGCGGTGGTGACGTCGATCGGCTGTATCGGGCTCCTGGTTACGGCTGTTGCCCTTCTGGGCCGTTGGGCGGCAGTTCTTCCCTGGGGTTTCCTGGGAGTCGGCGCCGGTTACGCCGTGTTCCTGGGCCTGCGGCCAGGGGCGATCGACGAACGTGCTCCGCTGGTGGCGGCGGCGTTCTTCGTTGCGGCAGAGCTGTCGTTCTGGTCGATCGAGCGCCGGAACTGGCGCAGTGACAGTCAAGTCGTAGTCCGTCGCCTTGCCCTGCTCTTCTCGGCCGGCTTGGGCACCGCAATCGTCGGAGGACTGCTGCTCCTGGTCACGTCGGGCCGAGGGATTGGAATCGGCTACGAGGCCGCAGGTGTGGCGGCGGCCGTGCTCACGCTCGCGGTAATCGCTCTGCTCGCCCGGCGATCGCGGGAGTTACGCCGCAACGAGCTCGCGTGACCGGGGAAGCTCGACCCGGAAGCGCGTGCCTTCGCCCGGAACGCTCTCCACGGTGATTACTCCGTCATGGGCTTCGACGATCGCCTTCACGATCGCGAGGCCGAGACCGGTGCCTTGAATCGCTTGCTCGGTCGCGCTCGTCGTCCGGAAGAATCGTTCGAAGAGCTGGTTCACGTCTGCGTGGGACATGCCCATGCCGTCGTCGGAGACCTCGATCAGCACCGCCTCGGCGTGTTGAGATGTCCGCACGGCGACATGTCCGCCGGGCCGGGTGAACTTCAAGGCGTTGGAGATGAGATTGTCGAGTACCTGACCGAGCCTGGCGCGGTCGGCGTGCAGTTCGCTCATCCCGTCGATGTCGAGGTCGAGGTCGAGGTCGAACGCGATGCCCTTTTCGGCTGCGGCAGGTCGCGCCGCGTCTACGGCTTGGCGCACGAGCTCCTCGATGTCCGTTGGCCCGGGGTCGAGCGTGATCTTGCCCGCCTCCACCTGCGCGACGAAGAGCAGGTCGCCGACCAGTCGCAGCAGGCGATCGGCGTTCCGTTCGACGATCGCCACGAACTGGTGCTGCTCATCGGTTAGCTCGCCCGCGTCACCTTCGCGGTCGAGGTAACCGCGGATCGAGGTCAGCGGCGTCCGCAGCTCGTGCGAGACCGACGCCACGAAGTCGTCCTTCATCCGGTCCAGCTCGCTGAGGCGCTCGTTGCGGAAACGAATCCTTTCCACCAGCCGCGCGGCGTAGACCGCGAAGGCCAGCCCGCCGCCGACCGCGAGCATTCCGGCGAAGATCGCAAACAGCAGCGCGCGGCGGCTGGAGGTGTGAGCGATCTCCCCGACGTTGCGCTCGTAATCGGCGTTGAGCGACCGCAGAGCTTGGAGCGGCAAGAGGACAGCCTTCTCTCCTGCGTCGAGTTCGGCTTCGAGGCGTCGAAAGGACTGGACGCTTTGGACGCGCCTATGAGAACGCGTCGCGAGAATCGCCAGGAACTTCTCGTTCGCAGCGATAGCGCGTTGCCTCTGTGAACTCTCGTCGGGCTCGCCGACCCCGACCTTCGCCAGGTTGCTCGCAAAGCCGGCCTGGTCCGCTCTGATCTCGGCGCGGACCTCTTCACGAGGGTTCAGCAAATACTCGTTCATCGCTTCACGCTCGCGGGACAAGTACGTCTCCGCAGTGTGTGACGCGGACCTCTCGTTGATTGCCCCAGCAACGACGTGGTGTGCATCCAGAGCGCTCCGGTAGCTCAAGACGGTCATGACCAGCGCTGCCGCGATGAATGCGATGAGAAGAGTGCTTGCCGCCGCAATCCGTCCGGCCCCCTGGGTGACACGCAACTTGCTCACGCGTCCTCCGCTTGTCCTGCGACGGGAAGCAGGACTCGAACGGTGGTCCCGATGCTCTCTTCGCTCTCGAGCTCGATCCGGCCGGCGTGCGCTTCGACGATCGCCTTGCTGATGGACAGTCCGAGCCCCGTGCCCTGGATGGCGCGTTTGCCCGCCGCCGACGTGCGAAAGAACTTCTGGAACAGATGCGTCTGCTCGTTGTCGGAGATCCCGATCCCGGTGTCCGCGATCTCGATTGCCACGTCGCCGTTCTGGGGGAAGACACGCACGTCGACACGGCCGCCGTCCGGCGTGAACTTGACGGCGTTCGAGATCAGGTTGTCCAACAGTTGACCGAGCCGCCCGGGGTCGCCGCGGACGGGTGGGACGTCCTCCGCCGCGCATTTGAGCTCGACGGCCTGCGCTGAAGCTCGAGGTGCGGCCGCAGAGACGGACTCGCGTGCCAGAGCTGCGAGGTCGGTGTCCTGGAGGGAGAGCTCGAGCTTCCCGGATCCGAGCCGGGCCATGAAGAGAAGGTCGTCGACGAGCCGTTCGAGCCGCGCGGCGTTGCGGTCGACGATGTTGAGGAATTCTCCTTCCTCCTTGCCGAAGCCGGCCGGCTCCCTTTCGAGCACGAGCTCGAGGTAGCCGCGAATCGACGTCAGCGGCGTGCGCAGCTCGTGCGACACGAGCGCGACGAAGTCGTCCTTCATGGCCGCCAGCTCGCGAAGCTTCTCGTTTGCCGTCTGTTCCCTCTCGAGAGCAGCCTGCTGCTTACCTTCGGCGTCCTTGAGCGGCGTGATGTCTCTCAGATAGCCCTGAACGTGGAGGGGGTTGTCGTCCTCGCCTGCGACGACGGTGGCGTCGTCTCCGATCCAGACGATTCGCCCATCGGGGTGCACGACTCGGAACTCCTGCGTGTACTCGCCACCCTGCTGCCGGAGGATTTGCATGTTCGCCTCGACGCCTGCACGGTCGTCCGGATGAATGATTCGCATCGCCGTTTCCGGATCTGAGATGAACTTCTCTGCCGGCTGTCCCAGCAGCTCCAGAGCACGCGGACTGATGTACGTGGGTCCGACCGTGGTGGGACTGCTCATGTATGTCACCCCCGGCAGGCGTTCGACCAGCTCGCGGTAGAGACGTTCTGCCGCCCGCAGTTTCCGCTGAGAATCCAGCAAGAGCTCGTTGCGCTCGGACAGCTCGATATCGGCTTTCCGAACGCCGCGGAGCTCACGCTCTCGGACGCGACTGACGCGCAAGGCAAGCACCACGATCAGCAAGACCGCTGCCAGGACCGAGACGATCATGCCGATCTTGATCTCTCGTTCGGCAGTTCCGAGGCTCCGCTCGGCGGCGCGGTCGTCCGTAAGCACGACCCGCTGGAGTCCGATTCTGGCCGGCACGTAGCGGTTGCGGTAGACCCGGGTCGCGAGGGTCAAGTCCCGCGCGGCGAGTGCAGGCGAGACTTGGCGGAAGGCCGCAATGAGCGCCTGAACCGCCACAGCAGTTCCGACGGCCCTGTGCTGGGCGGCGAGCGCGCGGCCGTGCGTCGCCATGTCGTCGAGGGTCAGCTCGGTCGCAAGAGTGTCTCGCGCCTCGACCTTCCTCGGCGAGATGAGTCGCCATTCCAGCGCCTGGAGCTGGTCTGCATCGACGCGGATGTCCTCGAGGGCCTCGCGCGTGTGCCTTTCGCGCGGCAGCCCTTCGTTCAGGTGCCACGTCATGAAGAACGCGACGAGGCCGATCGCCGTGACTACGAGGAGAACAGCCAGATCTGCGGTCTTGATTCGCGTGAGCCGCCCGAGCTTCGGGAAGGCGGTCACGTGAGCACGCGGCGAAGCTCGTCGAGCGAGAGCTCACCGGCGGCGGTCTTTTGCAGACCGTCGGACCACATCGTCGTTCGTCCCGTTGTGTCGGCCGCCTCTACGACCTCGTCGTACGAGCCCCGTTGGAGGATCGCCTCCATCAGGGGCCCTGTGACCGGGAGCAGTTCGAAGAGCCCGATTCGGCCGTCGTAGCCGCGGTCACACCGATCGCAACCGTGAGGCCGCCAGAGTTGTGCCGGTCCGTTTTCCCAGCCGGCGGCCGCGAGCTCAACGTTGGAAGGCTCGTACGCCTCACGGCAGTGTTTGCAGAGGCGGCGCGCGAGCCGCTGGGTCACGACCGCGCCGAGTGCGGATCCGAGCAAGAACGGCTCTACGCCCAGGTCGATCAAGCGCATGATCGCGCTGGGAGCGTCTTTTGCGTGCAAGGTTGTGAGCAGGAGGTGACCCGTGAGCGCCGCTTCGACCGAGATCGTTGCGGTCTCGCGGTCACGGATCTCGCCGACCATGACGATGTCGGGATCCGCTCTCAGAATCGTGCGGAGTGCACGAGCGAACGTGAATTCGGCGCGGCGGTTGACCTGCAACTGGTAGACGTCCGGCAACCGGTACTCGACGGGATCCTCGATCGTGACGATGTTCACCCCGGGCCGGGTGAGATCGGTGAGCGTGGCGTAGAGCGTCGTGGATTTGCCCGATCCGGTCGGTCCGGCGACGACCAGCGCGCCACCGAGTTGGCCGGTGAACCGTTCGAGATTCATCTGCATTTCGTACGACATGCCGATCTCGGTCAGCGAGGGCGGACGGTTCGACCTCTTGAGCAGGCGCAAGACTGCGCCTTCGCCGATGATCGTCGGCAGGGTCGCGACGCGCACGTCGACTTCCTGGCCTCCGTTCGCGACCGTGGCGAAGCGGCCGTCCTGCCCTGTCCGGTGCTCGGCGATGTCGAGGCCGGCGATCACCTTGAGCCTTGCGATGACGGCCGTTCCGATCTCCGGTTCGAGAACGGAATGCTTCGAAACCATCCCGTCGATCCGGAAGCGCACTTCCAGGCCGTCCTCGATCGGCAGAAGATGGATGTCGCTTGCGCGCTTGTCGATCGCTTCGGCGACGACGCCGTCGAGGGCGCGGACGGCTCCTGTGCCGCTCTCGTCATCCTTGGGCTGGTGCGTGCGGCTGGTTCGACGGCTGTCCGCGCAGATTCGTGCGATGTCGGCTGCAGGTGCGACTGCGAGGTCTACGGGCATCGCCGCCGCGAGCCGAAGCTCGTCGATGAGGATCACGTCCGACGGATCGGCGAGGGCGACCTGCAGGCGGCCGTCTTCGATGCGATACGGAAGGAGAGTCCCGCGCTGGGTCAGCGTCGCCGGCAGCGCGAAGAATGCGTCGTCCTGGACACCGTTCTCATCGAGCGCGATGAAAGGGAGTTCGAAGTTCTGGGCGAGCGCTCGCGCCGCTTCGATGGTGCGCCGGCTGCCGCGGGGCCGTTGCGTCGGGCTCATGCCGCGCTGAGGACGGATTGCACGCAGGCGTAGAGATCCTGAGGGCTGAACGGCTTGGCGATGTACTCGTCCGCCCCCGCGTCGAGGCCGACCTCGACGTCGTTCTCCGCGGCGCGTGCGGTCAAGAGAACGATCGGCAGGTCCTTCGTCGCCTCCGAGCTTCGGAGTCGGCGGACCACCTCGAGGCCCGTGAGCTTGGGCATGGCGATATCGAGCACCGCTGCGTCGGGCGCGCGCGTATTGATGAGCTCGAGTGCTTCCTCTCCGTCGCGGGCGAGAATCACCTCGAGGCCGGAACGGCGGAAGCGCAACGCGACCAGCGTGAGAATGTCCTCGTCGTCGTCCGCGACCAGCACGAGCGGGACCGCTCGCGCAGCGGCTTTCGCGGGCGTGGCGTCCGGCGCGATACCGAGAGGGGGCATGCTCTAGATTTCGGTAGCCCAGGGACCACGGAACAGCGTCCGCGGGGTAACCGGTTCGACGTATTTGCCTACCCCGTCCGGGGGCTCGTCCATCCGCCGCGTCGTGGAGGGTAGTGGGCATGCCGCCTGCCCTACGGGAGCTCTTCGGGGTCGAGAAGCCGGTCGTCGCAATGGCGCACCTGCCCCCGATGCCCGGCACGCCGTTGTACGACGAGATCGGGGGGCCGCGCGCGATCGTCGAGTCGGTGGCTCGCGACGTCGAGATACTCACCGGGTCCGGATTCGATGCGATTCTGTTCTGCAACGAGGGTGACCGCCCGTATCAGTTGAGAGCGACCTTCGAAGGCGTCGCGATGATGGCGCGGGTGGTCGCGGAGGTTGCGCCGCGAGACAGACCGTTCGGAGTCGACTACCTCTGG
Organism: Actinomycetota bacterium; assembly: GCA_030773975.1. GTDB lineage: Bacteria > Actinomycetota > Thermoleophilia > Gaiellales > Gaiellaceae > 3-1-20CM-4-69-9. The sequence goes on from JALYLY010000033.1 coordinate 23,617, forward strand.
GACGCCGAGGCAGCGTTGGCGGTTGCAGCCGTCTCGGGGGCCGCGTTCATCCGCGAGGTGACGACCGGCGTCTACGAATCCGACATGGGGCTCTGGTCTCCCGACTCGGGGAGGCTCCTGCGCTACCGCCGCGAACTGAACGCCCGGAACGTCGCCGTCTTCATGAACATCACACCCGAGTTCGCATCGAGTCTCGGGTCGCGCGACATCGCGACCACGGCCCGGTCCGTGCGAGTGTCGAGCCTTGCCGACGCCATCCTCGTCTCCGGCCCGATGGCCGGCGCGGAGCCGTCCGTACAGGCCGTCCGCGAGGCCAAGCGTGGGTGTGGCGACGAGACGCCGGTCTTCGCGAACACCGGGGTCAAGTCGACCAATGTCGGAGACTTCCTGGCTGTCGCGGACGGTGCGATCGTCGGCTCCGATCTCAAGGTCGACGGTGGGACCTGGAATCCCGTCGACCCCGACCGGGCGGTGAGATTCATGACCGAGGTGCGCGCGGCAAGAGGGGCCTAGAGGCGACGAAGGGGTCGGGCGGACCGCGTACGATGGCCCGCAATGAGGGATCCATCGGTCACAGTCGCGCCGGACGCGCGCAAGTTCGAGGACCAGTTCGAGCAACATCGAGGCGAGCTGCGCGCTTACTGCTACCGGATGCTCGGCTCCCCGTTCGAAGCCGAGGACGCGGTGCAGGAGACCTTCATCCGAGCCTGGCGCGGACTCGAGAGCTTCGAAGGCCGGGCGGCGCTGCGGTCGTGGCTCTACCGCATCGCGACGAACGTCTCGCTGGACATGCTGAACGGGCGGGAACGGCGTGCACGGCCGATGGACCTCGGCCCGGCGCGGGAACCGATCGAGTCCAATCTCAACACGCTGCCGGAGGTGACGTGGATCGAGCCCGTACCGGACGGCCTCGTCGTCGCGGAAGGAGACCCGGCGGAGGTGGCCGTGTCGCGCGAAACGATCCGCCTGGCGTTCGTCGCCGCGCTGCAGCACTTGCCGCCGAGGCAGCGCGCTGTGCTGATCCTCTGCGAGGTCTTGCGCTGGAAGGCGGGCGAGGTCGCGGAGCTCCTGGACACGAGCGTCGCCTCGGTCAACAGCGCACTCCAGCGCGCCCGCGCCACGCTCGAGGAGAGCAACCTCAGCGCGGCGGACACCTCGTCCTCCGTCGACGAGGCGGACGCCGAGCTGCTCGCGCGCTACGTGCAGGCGTTCGAGCAATACGACATGGACGCTCTCACCTCGCTGATTCAGGAGGACGCAACGCAGTCGATGCCGCCGTACGACCTGTGGCTGAGCGGCCGTGCGGACATTCTGCGCTGGTGGGTCGGCCCGGGCGCCGGCTGCCGCGGCTCGCGCGTGATCCCGACCGTGGCCGCGAACGGCTCGCCGGCCTTCGGGCAGTACAAGCCCAGCGATTCGGGAGAGGGCTACGACCCGTGGGCGCTGCAGGTGCTCGAGATCTCCGACGGCCGCATCGTCGAGTTCACGTTCTTCCTCGACACCGAGCGGATGTTTCCGCTCTTCGGGCTGCAGATGCGGCTCGAGTCCTAGTCCGGCAGGACGTCGCTCAAGCCCATGAAGGCGAGTAGATCCAGCAGCTCGGTCGACGCACTGCGCAGCCGCACCTGGCAACCGCGCCGCCCCGCGGCAAGCTGGAGGCGCGCGAGGCCATCGGCCGTCACGGCGTCCGGTTCGACTCCGCGCACATCGCAGAGGGCCACGTCTGCGCCGCCCTCGAGCAGCGCACAGACACGCTCACAGAGCCCGGGTAGATCGGTGCGCTCAATTGGGCCGCGGATCGCGAACGCGACGGTCTGCGGCGCTGAGGCTGCCATCTCGGGGTAGACCCGCCGAACCGTGAAAACTCATCGGTCTCGCCACCGATGAGTTGTGTCCCGCGACGCGGTCTAACTCACCAGACTACGACCCGCGCACCGAAAGGAAAGCCGACATGACCTTGGATAGCCGCACTCGCTGGCTCGCGCTGTACATCCTCTGCTTGGGGGACCTGATGATCGTCCTCGACTCGACGATCGTGAACGTCGCGCTGCCGTCGATCAGAGAAGACCTCGGCTTTTCTCAGACGTCGCTCGCGTGGGTCGTGAATGCGTATCTCCTCACGTTCGGTGGCTTCCTCCTGCTCAGCGGCCGGCTCGGTGACATCTACGGCCATCGACGGTTGTTCCTGATCGGGATCGCGCTCTTCACAGTTGCCTCGGTCGCATGCGGCGTGTCCACGACGCCGGGGCTCCTGGTCGCGGCGCGGGCGGTCCAGGGGTTCGGCGGCGCGGTGGTCTCGGCGGTGGCGCTGTCCCTGATGATGAATCTCTTCACGGAGCAGGCCGACCGGGCGAAGGCGATGGGCATCTTCGGCTTCGTGATGTCGGGCGGGGGCAGCCTCGGCGTGCTCCTCGGCGGCGTCCTCACGGACACGCTCAACTGGCACTGGATCTTCCTCGTCAACGTGCCGATCGGTGTCGCGGTCATCGTCCTCACGCTGAAGCTCCTGCCGGGTGCGCACGGCTCGGCCGCCGGAGGGCGGCTGGACGTGGCTGGGGCGGTCACGGTGACGGCCTCTCTCATGCTGGCCGTCTACGCGATCGTGAACGGCAACGACACCGGCTGGACGAGTGCGCAGACGCTCGGGCTCCTCGGAGCTGCCGTCGTGCTGCTGGCGGTCTTCATCGGCATCGAGGCACGTGTTCGCTCGCCGCTCATCCCGCTCGCCCTCTTCAAGCTTCGCAACATCGTGGTCGCCAACGCCGTCGGGATCCTCTGGGCCGCCGCCATGTTCGCCTGGTTCTTCGTTTCGGCGCTGTACCTGCAACTGGTACTTGGCTATAGCCCGCTCAAGGTCGGTCTCGCCTTCCTGCCGGCAAATCTGATCATGGGCGCCTTCTCGATCGGGCTCTCCGCGAGGCTCGTCATGCGTTTCGGCTTCAGGATTCCTCTCTCTAGCGGGCTGCTCGTGGCCGCGGTCGGGCTCGTGCTGTTCGCTCGAGCTCCGGTCCACGGCAACTTCATCGTCGACGTTCTGCCGAGCATGATCTTGCTCGGCGTAGGAGCGGGCATGGCGTTCAACCCGGTGTTGCTTGCTGCGATGAGCGACGTCGACCCGAGCGAGTCCGGTCTTGCCTCGGGCGTCGTCAATACGGCGTTCATGATGGGCGGCGCGCTTGGCCTGGCCGTCCTCGTTAGCCTTGCGTCCTCCCGCACGGACAGACTCCGCGCCTCAGCCCGCGGCCCGCTCGCTTCGCTCAACGGCGGCTACCACGCTGCGTTCCTCGTCGGGGCTCTCTTCGCGGCTTCGGCGGCGGTCATCGGGGGCACGCTTCTTCGGACCAGACAGCAGGCGCATGCCGGCGCCCCAGTCGACGCAACTGCTACTTCGTAAGAAGGGACACTGAGATGAGAGTCGTCGTTACAGAGTTCGTGTCGCTCGACGGCGTCATTGACGCACGTGCCTCTGAAGCTCAGCGAGACCCGTGAGTTCGATTCTGGTGTTGTTCTGCTCTCCTACGAGCCGGGGCGAGCGACCTAGACTTATGCCATGAACACCGGACAGGAGATCGTCCTCGCGGTCGTCGCAGTTGCGACCATCCTCCTGGTCCTCGGCCTGTTCGTGTGGGCCGCGATCAAGGATGGACAGGAGGACAAGGCGTTGCAGAAGCGCCTCCGGATTCGGCGCCGGACGAGGCTCGGGCGTTAGCGGTTGACACCGCTGTACCTTCGACCTACAAGGAGCAGGAGCGGGGAGCTCGCAAGCGATTGAGGGGGTTGAGGTGCACGAGCCGGGGGAAGCAACCGAGCCCGCTGGGCGGGCTGATGACGAGCGGGATTACGTGGAGTTCTGGCCTGCCGGGGTAGCCACCAGCGGGTGGTTCCTCTGCGCCGCCTGTGGCAACACGGTGATCGTCCGCCAGGTGCTGCCGCGCTGCATGCTCTGCGGGGAGCGCCTCTGGGAACGCGCGCGTCCCGCGGGCGTGCCGCCCTCGAGAGCCGTCTGAGAAGAGGCGAGTTCCGCACGAGCGGCCGTGATGAGCTGCGGCCCATCCACCCTTACGTAAGGATCTTCGCAGGCGCATCTGTGTCCCAGAGGCGGAAACCGCCGATGAACGCGTTCTCGTTGCTGCCGAGCCGCGCATTCGGCGGCAGTGGATCCAGCTTTCTCGCGTTACCGCCGCCGAGCACGACGTACTCCGGCCCCAGTGCCGCGCTCAGCTTGGCGACGACGTCTGTGACGTCCAAGCGCCAACGCCTCTTGCCTCGCTTGCCGAGACCGGCGCTGCCGACGTAATCCTCGAACGTGGCCTTCTTGTAGGGGAGGTGCCCGAGCTCCATCGGCTGGACGAATCCGTCCGCAACGAGCGCTGAGCCCAGTCCGGTTCCCAGCCCGAGGAAAAGCATTCTGCCGCCCTCGTAGCTGCCGAGCGCCTGCATCGCGGCATCGTTCACAACCTTGGTGGGCTTCCCGAATGCCGCGGCGTAGTCGAAGCCGACCCAGCCCACGCCGAGATTGACGGGCTCCGCGGCAACGCGTCCACCGTGGACCGGGCTGGGAACGCCCACCGAAACGCAGTCCCACGTCCAGTCGGCTGCCAGCTTCTTCGCCGAGTCGACCATCTGCGCGGCAGTCAGATCCGGCCCTGAATCGGCCCGCCGGGGTTCCGGCTCGTCGCTGGCGAGCACCTTGACGTGAGACCCGCCGACGTCGACGACGAGCACGGCGCTCACGATCGACCTGAGCTAACTCGAGCCGAAGCCCTTCTTCGCTGCGGCGCGCTTGTCCTGCCGCTTCTCCTTCAGGGACTTCTGGGCTACTTTCTTGCCCAGCTTCTTGGGCTTCGAGGCGCCTTTCATCGTGACCTCCAGATCGATCTTGACTCCAGTGTTGTAAAGACTACGTCGGCCGGCCCACGGGTGCGACCGAGGAGGTCCTGCGAGCGACCTCCGCGCGAACGACGGGAGCGACCTCGGTCCCGAGGAGCTCGATCGCCCGCATGACCTTGTCGTGCGGCATCGTGCCGACGCTGACCTGCCCGAGGAAGCGGTCATGACCGAAGATTTCGTGCTGGAAGAGGATCTTTTCGATCACTTCCTGAGGGCTGCCGACGACGAGCGCACCCCGCCTCGTGCGCAGGGCGTCGAAATCCGGCCGTCGGATTCCCGACCAGCCGCGTTCGCGGCCGATCGCGTTCATCATCTCGGCGTACGAGGGGAAGAACTCCTCCGCCGCCTGCTGTGACGTGTCAGCGACGTACGCGTGCGGGTTGATGCTGAGCGGCAGGCAGCCGTGTCCGGCTCTTTCAGCAGCTTCGCGATGGAGCTCGGCGAACGGCGCGAACCGTTCAGGCTGCCCGCCGATGATCGCGAGCGCCATCGGCAGCCCGAGCACACCCGCACGGACCGCTGATTCGGGATTTCCGCCGACCGCCACCCAGATCGGCAGCGGCTTCTGGATCGGCCGCGGGTAGACGCCGACGTCGTCGAGCGGGGCGCGGTGCTTTCCCGACCACGTGACGCGGACCGACTCGCGCAGCTGAAGGAGCAATTCGAGCTTTTCGGCGAAGAGCTCGTCGTAATCCGCGAGGTCGTAGCCGAAGAGCGGGAACGACTCGATGAACGAGCCGCGCCCGGCCATGATCTCCGCACGTCCGCCCGAGAGCAGGTCGAGCGTGGCGAACTCCTCGAAGACCCGCACCGGGTCGTCGGAGCTGAGCACCGTGACGGCGCTGGTGAGCCGGATCCGCTCAGTGCGCACAGCCGCGGCGCCCAGTACGACCGCGGGCGCCGAGACGACGAAGTCGGGACGGTGGTGCTCACCGACGCCGAAGACGTCGAGCCCGACCTGCTCTGCGAGCTCGATCTCCTCGAGCAGGTTGCGCACACGCTGCTCGGGGCTGATCGTCTCGCCCGTCTGCGGATCGGCGCGCAATTCCGCGAACGTGTAGACGCCGAGCTCCATGCCGACCAGTCTGCCAGTGCCTCAGGGGCGTAGGTGCACGACAGAGATGCCGCATTCGGCTTCGAGACGCTCGGCGATCAGCGAGCGATGGCAGGCCCCGGGATCACGTTCGACGCACATCAGCGCCGCCGTGCCCTCGGCCGGCAGCTCGCGGACGAGCTCGCCGAGATCGACGCGGTCGAGGATCTCACCGAGATAACGCTCGCGGTATTCGGGGGCCAGCTCCATCCGGGAGCGCTTTCCGACGCCCTGCCGCGCGTCCGCGTCGTACTGCACGTGCCGGAGCTCGGTCGTCGGCGCGAGCTCCTTGTGGTGCCGGTAGTCGACACCGGCGTTCTCGAGAGCGGCCTGGATGCGGAGCGAGTTGGCCCAGGCATACTCCGGCCCGCGAACACCGCGGCGCTGGCGCACGTCGAGAACGACCCGCACGTCGGCGGCGCGCAGGGCAGCGAGAAATCTCTCGAGCGTCCAGCCGTAGATCCCGATCGTTGCGATCCTCACCGGCCCGAAAGCTTGGCTCGTCGTCAGTCGCCTCGGAAGCGCAGTGCGCCGAGCTCGAGGAGCTCGCGGGTGACGTCGAGCGCCTCCTCACGGATCGTTGCCACCTCGTCGTCCAGCAGGCCGAGCCGGTCGGCAGTGGTGTCGATGACTTCGCTCAGGCGCATGCGGCTGTCGAGAGAGGCGACCACCTCTTGGACATCGGCGGACGCGTCGATCGCGTGCTTCGTCCCTTCCGTCAGCTCGACGCTGCCGTCGACGTCGACGGCACGCCCGCCTGAGGGCTCGAGCTCGCGGTCCAGTCGCAGGCTCGAGGCGACGCCGATTCGTGCTTCCAGCAACTCCTTGTCGCCGCCGAAATCGGCAAGCTTCGCTCGCGATTCGAAAGCGCGCAAGATCTGATCGCCCGCGTCGTCCAGCGCGTCCTCGTCGAGCTCGTCCACCCGGGCCGTATGTCCGCCGTCGGGACGCTTGTGCAGGACCACGGCGCCCTCGCTCACTGATTGCACCCCGAGGGAGTCGAAGTACTGCGTCCATTCGTCCAGAGCCTCGCCGAGCGCTTCGCCGGCGAGGTGCGAGTTCCATTCGGCGGCGTGCGTGATCGGATCGGAGTTCAAGGTGGAGAGAATCCAGCTGTCGCAACCGCTCGCGTCGGCCCACGTGAGCACGCGCTCGTCAGGATTGTTTTCGTCGAACGCGAGCCAGCTCACGAGCATCGCCGCGTAGCCGCCTTCGGTCAGATGTTCGGCTGCAGCGAGGATCACGCGCTCCGACACCTCGTCCTCGGAGAACTCGCTGTCCCGGTAGACCCAGCGACGTTCCGGTGAGACGACGTAGGGCGCATTGCACGTGATCAGGTCGAACGTCTCGCCTTCCACCGGCTCGAAGAGGCTGCCCCGGCGGCACTCGACGTTGCGAAGCCCGTTCAGCGCTGCGTTGAGCTCCGTGTACGCGATCGCCCGGGGGTTGACGTCGGTCGCGATCACGTGCCGGGCATGCTGCGCCGCGAGCAGGGCGTGGATGCCGCTCCCCGTGCCGACGTCGAGCGCCCGCTCGACCCGGGGACGAGGCGTCAGGGAATCGAGAACGCGAGCCGTCGGGGTGTAGGTCGCGACGTAGTCGGCCGGGTCGTCGCCGTCGCGGGAGAAGCCGTCGGAGGCGAGGAGGACTTTGCCGATCGGCAGGATCCGGGCACGCGATATGACCCGGTCGCCGACCTCCGCGAGCCCTGTCGACTCCAGCGCCTCGACGCTCTCCCGGCCGAGTGCGGCCTCGGCGTCCTGCGTCGAAACCGGCAGCTGAAGAAAGAGCAGCCGCGCCAGCGTCGCGAGCGGCGTGTTTGGCAGGCGGCGTTCCTCGGCGGGCGTGTCGGCGCGCTCGCTCGAGTATGCGTCTTCACCGAGCAGCCGGTGGATTGCGTCCTCCGAGTAGCCGGCGCGACGCAGAGCCGTGCCGAGCCGCTCGGCCGCGACAGTGTCGGCCACGAGATCTTTGTCCATCACCAAAGCGGGATCATCATGCCCGAATCGAACGGACCGCACGCGCGTTTCGAGGTTGATTGACTAGCACGGTGACGAGCGGGACCCGACAACCACCACTGGGAACATTGCTCGACGATCTCCTGTCGCGAGAGCTCGATCGATTCGAACGTGAGCACCCGCGGTCGCGCGAGCTCGCCTCGCGGGCCGAGCGCTCGCTGCTCGCGGGAGTGCCGATGCCGTGGATGATCCGGTGGGCGGGAGGCTTCCCGGTGTTCGCCGCCGAGGCGCACGGCGCCCGTTTTCGCGACGTGGACGGTCTCGAGTATGCGGACTTCTGCCTCGGCGACACGGCCGCGATGACCGGGCATTCCCCGGCACCGACCGTGCGGGCGGTGGCAGAGCAAGCAGCACGCGGCATCACGCTCATGCTCCCGAGTGAGGATGCACTCTGGGTCGGCGAAGAACTGGTCCGCCGCTTCGGGCTGCCCAGCTGGCAGTTCGCGCTCACCGCGACGGATGCGAATCGGTTCGCGATCAGGCTCGCGCGCGAGCTCACGGGCCGGCCGAAGATCCTCGTCTTCAACTGGTGCTACCACGGCACCGTCGACGAGACGTTCGCCGCGCTCGACGGTGCGTCGGTGGTTTCGCGTGAGGGCAACGTCGGGCCGCCGGTCGCGCTCGAGGAGACGACGCGGGTGGTCGAGTGGAACGACGTCGATGCGCTCGAGCGCGAGCTCGGCTTTGGCGACGTCGCCTGCGTGCTGGCGGAGCCTGCGTTGACGAACATCGGGATCGTCCATCCCGAGACCGGGTTCCACGACGCCCTTCGAGCTGCGACCCGCGAAACGGGGACGCTGTTGATCATCGACGAGACGCACACGCTCTGCGCGGGACCGGGCGGCTACACCGCTGCCTACGGGCTCGATCCGGACCTGCTGACCGTCGGGAAGGCGATCGCCGCCGGCATTCCCGCCGCCGCCTATGGGTTCTCGCGCGAGGTCGCGGACCGGCTCGAGGCGCTGCTGCCGCGGGACGAGCGCGCCGACGTCGGCGGCATCGGCGGCACGGTTGCCGCGAACGTCCTGTCGTTTGCTGCGCTGCGTGCCACACTCAGCGAAGTTCTCACCGACGAAGCGTTTGCGCGCATGATCGCCCTCGGCGAGCGCTTCGAAGCGGGTGTCGCCGGTGCGATCGAGCGCCACGGTCTGCCGTGGCACGTCACGCGTCTCGGCTGCCGGGTCGAGTATCTCTTCCGTTCCGAGCGACCGCGGAACGGGAGCGAGGCCGCTGCCGGCGGCAACGCCAAGCTCGACCGGCTGATCCATCTCTACGCCCTGAATCGCGGCATCCTCTTGACGCCCTTCCACAACATGGCGCTCATGTCGCCCGCGACGAGCGAAGCGGATGTGGATCTCCATTCGTCTGTCTTCGACTCGGCGGCTCAGGAGCTTGCTGCTCGTGAGGTGAAAGTAACGTGAGAAACAGGGTGTAGCGGCTCACCTTCGTCTCACCCTGGCCTCCTACCGTGGTCGGCGCACGTCCGATCTACTCGACTCGAAGGAGGAACGACATGCGTTCACGCTTCATCAAGCTCGGCGCGGCGCTGGCCGCACTGGCGGCTCTCGCCGTCGGCGGTTCCACGCTCGCTTCGGCGAGCGGCAACAACTCACCTGCGAAGGCACCGGTTGCGGTGAGTAACGATTCGGCGGCGGACACCGACTCGATCCAGGACCAGAGCGGGACGGACAACGCGGCGGAAGCCGGCGGCGAATCGGCCGAATCCGGCTCCGAGACTCCCGGCAATGACGGTCCGGGTGGTCACGCCGACGAGCCCGGCAACCCGAATACCGACACCCAGCAGGAAGGGCAGAACTAGCGTCCGCCTGCAACCACGCCCCTCCCGATCGAGGCCTCGGCATCCGCCGGGGCCTCGCTGGCGTTAACGTGCGCTTCGATGGCAGAGCAGCGCGTCGTCCCGATGTTCTCGTACGAAGACGTCGGTCGTGCCGCCGACTGGATCGCGGAGGCGTTCGGTTTCGAAGAGGCAGGCCGTTGGAGCGATGAAAGTGGCCGTGTCACCCATGTGAACATGGAGCTCGACGGCGGCGTGATCATGCTCGGGTATCCGAGCCCGGATTACCAGAGCCCGAAGCATCACGCCGAGGTGTGCGAGCCGGCTCGCACCTGGCGCCAGACGCCGTACGTCGTCGACGGCGTCCATGTGTCGGTCGACAACGTCGACGCGCACTACGGACGCGCGGTTGCAGCGGGCGCGACGATCCTTTCGGAGCTGGAGGACAACACGGGAATCGGGCAGCGGCAATATCGAGCCGAGGATCTCGAGGGTCATCGCTGGATGTTCGCGCAGCGGCTCTAGCGGACACGTACCGGTGCCAGGCACGGGTCCGCACGTGTGACGCACCAGTGCCGGCTTCCGCAACTCGCCTGCAGGGCCGACTCTTTCCGAAGGACGTACCGGTGCCAGGCACGGGTACGAGACTGTGGCGCGCGCGTGCCGGGTCTAGCCGAGCGCGCCGAGCGCTCCCGCGAGCTCGCCGAGATCGGCGATGACGGCATCGGCGTCCTCCAGCTGCTCTCTCCGATAACGGCCCGTTGTCACGCCGATGCAGTGACAGCCCGCGGCGTGCGCGCTCGAGACGTCGAGCGGCGTGTCGCCGACAGCGACCGTGTTCTCGGCGGGCCAGCTGCCGGCACGCTCGCGCGCTAGGTCGAAGAGCTCGATGCGGTTCTCGCGTTCGCAACCGAAGGCGCCTTGCCCGCGAGGGAACAATTCTCCCAGCCCGAGCCGCTCGATCCGCGCGTGCGCCACCGCGGGCGGGTTCCCTGTGAGCAGGGCACGTTGCTCGATGGCTGCCGTCGCTTCCGCCGCATGCGGTCCGAGCTGCCAGTGGCTCGTGTCCGCAGCCGCCAGCAGGCGAACGTAGTGAGCGGAGAACGTCTCACACCAGCGCGGAAGTCCGGCGTCGATCTCGGCCTCGGGAACACCGACGTTGCGCAACGCACGACGGATGTGCGCCGGCGCGGTGTCGCCCGGGACGTCGGGCCCTTCGGCGTAGACCCCGTACACGGCTTCGAGCGCCAGCCGGCTCGCCTCCACGTACACCTCGTCGTGCGTCAGCAGCAACGTCCCGTCGACGTCGAACAGCACGAGCCAGGTCAGACGGCCACCACCGAGTCGACAGCGTCGCGCAACGTGCGGACGTATTGATGCAAAGGCTCCGGACCTTCCTCGGCCACCTCGACGGGGCGCGAGCCGACGACGATGCCGTCCGCCAACTCCGCCGCGGCACGCGCCTGCTCGGGCGTCGAGATTCCGAAGCCTGCGTAGAGCGGGACGTCCGTCACGGCGCGCGCTCGTTCGACGAGGCCGGCGAGGGCGGGGGAGACGTCGGCTCGCGCACCCGTCGTTCCCGTGAGGGTGACGAGGTACAGCCACCCGTCCGTGCGCTCGGCTGCGATCAGCATCCGCTGGTCGGTCGACGTCGGGGCGACGAGCTGGATGCGCCGGAGCTCGGGCCGGACATCCACCGGCAGGTCGGCGACGATCAGCGATGTCGCGCCGGCGGACCGGGCGTCGTGTGCGAAGCGATCCCAGCCGTAGGCCTCGAGGAGCGCCGAGTAGGTCATCGGCACGAGCGGTGTCTCCGGCACGAGCTCGCGTGTGCGCGCCAGGCAGTCGAGACACGCGCGCGTCCGCATCCCCTGCCGGAGCGCGCGCTCCGCCGCGCGGCGGATCACCGGCCCGTCGGCGAGCGGATCGGAGAACGGAAAGCCGAGCTCGACCACGTCAGCGCCGCCGGCGACCGCTGCCGCGA
>JALYLY010000034.1 GCA_030773975.1 Actinomycetota bacterium
CATCGGCGCCGGCGGCGGCGCTGCGACCTACGCCGCGCTGTCGACCGGAAACGGCACGACAGTCGTGCGGCAGGTCACGGTCAGCGATGCCCAACCCGCATCGAGCAGCGGCAACCTTTCCGTGCAGTCGATCTATCAACTCGCTAACAAGGGCGTGGTCGAGGTCACCGCAGGGCAGGGCCAAGGTTCGGGCTTCGTCTACGACGGCGACGGCCACATCGTCACGAACGCGCACGTCGTCGAGGGCGCGACCTCCGTCTCCGTCAAATTCTGGAACGGCAAGACCTTCGACGCGCAGGTCGTCGGGACCGATGCCTCGACGGATCTCGCCGTCTTGAAGGTCAATGCGCCCGTGACCGAGCTCTTCCCTCTCTCGCTCGGCGACTCGAGCAAGCTCGCCGTCGGCGACGCTGTCGTCGCCATCGGCAGCCCGTTCGGGCTCGAAGGAACCGTCACGTCCGGAATCGTCAGCGCACTGCACCGGGAGATGACCTCGCCGAACCACTTCGCGATCGACAACTCGATCCAGACCGATGCCGCGATCAATCACGGCAACTCAGGTGGGCCGCTCCTGAACGCGCAGGGCAAGGTCGTCGGCGTCAACTCGCAGATCGAGAGCAATTCCGGCGGCAACGAAGGCGTCGGCTTCGCGATTCCGTCGAACACCGTCAGCTCGATCGCATCGCAGCTGATCTCGAGCGGGAAGGCCGAGCACGCGTTCCTGGGCGTCGTCCTCCGCGATTCCACCGCGCAGACCGGCGCCGCGATCAGTCAGGTACGAGCGGGCACGCCGGCAGCAGGCGCGAGCCTCCACGCGGGCGACATCGTCACCGCAGCGGCAGGCACGCGGATCAATTCGGCGAGCGAGCTTCGTGCGGTGATCAACGCGCACCGGCCCGGTGACACGATCTCCGTCACGTACACGCGCGGCGGACAGAGCCACACCGTCAAGGTGAAGCTCGCCGCCCGACCGGCGTAACGCTTAAGCCGGGCTCCGGTAGGTCTTCGACATCGCCTGGAGCAGCTTCCAGGCGATGGAGCCGTGAGTCTCGACGAGCGGGCGAAACTCCCACGAGGTGAGCCCGTAACAGCGCAGATCGGTATCGGCAGTGATCGTGGCCGTCCTGGCGCTTTCGTTCAGCAGCGCCACCTCGCCGAAGTAGTCGCCCGGGCCGAGCTTGCGGCGCTCGTCCCCGCCGACGCTCACCGTTGCCTCGCCGTCTTCGATCACGAAGAAGCCGACACCGCTCGAGCCCTCGGACGTGACCGTGTCACCGGCGTTGAACGTCCGCTGCTTCATGGATGCAGCGATCCGGTCCAACTCCTTCCGGTCCAGGTCGGAGAAGATCGGGACCCGCTTGAGGAGATCGGCCGCGCCCGCTGCCACGCGAGGACTATGCCACACTGAGCAAGTGAGGCTCACGATCGTCGGGTGCTCGCCTGCCTGGCCGAACCCAGGCGGCGCTCAGTCCGGATACCTGGTCGAGGGCTCTGGACGCGTCCTACTGGACTGCGGGCCGGGGGTGCTCCCACGCCTCCGCGAGCAGGAAGCCTGGCCCCGGGTCGATGCGATCGTGATCACGCATTTCCACCTCGACCACTGGGGAGACCTCGTGCCCTGGACGTTCGGCTCGATGTTCGGACCTGGCCGTGACGTCCAGCCTCCCCAGCTGTGGCTTCCGCCCGGCGGGAAGGAAGAGCTCGGCCGCTTCGGGGAGAAATTGGGCTTCGCCGGCATGTTCGACGCGTTCGACCTGCTCGAGTACGTCGAGGGCGAACCGTTCGAGGCAGACGGCCTGACGATCACGCCGGTGCGGGTACCTCACTATCAGCTGCAGACATACGCGCTGCGCGTGACCGACGGGAAGGTGACGCTGGCCTACTCGGGCGACTCGGCGCCGAGCCCGCAGCTGGCCGTGGTCGGACGCGATGCCGATCTCTTTCTCTGCGAGGCCACGCTCAAGGAAAGCCGGGAAGGCGGCGACGGCCTGCGGGGTCACCTGTCGGCGGAGGAAGCAATTGCCGCCTTCGAGGAATCCGGCGCGCGGCGGCTCGTGATCATCCATCGCCCCGAAGAGCTTTCTCTGCCCGCCGACGTCGAGCGCGCAGCCGACGGCGACGTCTACCAGCTGTAGTCCGCCAGCCGAGCGGCGACTTCGCCGAGCCTACGGTAGCCCTCGACAGACGGATGGTCGCCGTCCGAGGTCCACTCGGCGCGCATGCGTCCCGGGCGATCGGAGTCCTCGAGCGCGTCGTGGAACGGAAGCAGTGGAATGCCCTCGTCGCGCGCAAGCTCGACGATAAAGGCGTTCAGGCGCCGGATCTTCGGCTCGGCGTCCGGCCAGCCGTTGTTCCACGGCAGCAGGTCGACGATGACGACGCGCAGCCCGAGCTCCTTGCCGCGACGCACCATCGCACGCAGGTTGACGGCCACGTCATCGACCGACCGCCCCTGCGCGATGTCGTTGATGCCGCCCTGGACGACGAGCAGATCGGCACCGGAGATGCAGCCCTCGAGCCGGGCCATGATCTCGTCCGTGCGCTGACCGTAGATCCCGCGGTTGCGAAACTCGAGCCGGGGCTCGATTCGAGCCGCCCAGTACTCCCACTGGCTCGTCTCGTCACCGCCGCTGCGTGAGTCGTAACCGGGCGAGCCCTCGGTAATCGAGTCGCCGAGCGCAGCGACGAGAATTCGTTCGTCAGGTTCTGCGTGGATCGGTCTGCTCTGCGATCCGCTCGGGCGCGCCCCGGTTTTTCACCACGACGTCCTAACCTCTCAGCCTCGCGACGACGCTTTCGACGTCCGGATATTCGTGACCGGGATGGACGGCACGCTACTGCACTCTGACTTCCTCGTCCTTCTCCACGATGACGTACGTTCTCGCGGGAGACGACACGCCCCACGGCCGCATCTGCTTGCTCGTGGCCGGGGGCCGTGAAGAAGTGGGCGGGATTCGCCCGGCACGATCCGCTCCCGCACGTTGTCAGTCATCGTCCGCTCGTTCTTGCGCAGAGGCGGAGCCGCTAAACGCGTCGTTCGGCGGCGATCACAGCCGCCAGCTCTGGCGGTGTCTCCGCACCCGGGCGGATCGCGCCGACCAGGTCGTAGAGCTTGATCCGGTGCGAGCGCGCCGCTCGGCGGATCAGGTCGAAGGCCTCGTCGACATCGAGGCCGTACCGTTCCGCGACGATTCCCTTTGCCTGCTCGATCGAGATCCGAGACTCGAGGGCGTGTTCGAGCTGGGCCCGTCGCTCGTAGGAAGCATGGGTGACCGCAAGTAGGCGAGCGACGGCAGCGGACGCGTCCTGGAGCGTGCCGACCTCGATGTCACCGTCCGGCAAGAGACTGCGGAGTCTAGTGCCGGCGCGGCTTCAGATCGACGACAAGGTCGCACTCGAGCGCATCGGCGATCCGGAGCAACGTGTCGATCCGCGGCGGACGGCCTCCCCGCTCCAGCCGCGCGATCGCCGACTGAGTCGTGCCGACCAGCTCGGCCAGCTCGCGCTGCGACAGTCCTCTCTCTTGCCGCCGCTCGGCGACCTTGTCCGCAACAGCGGCGAAGAACCAGCCGCGGTCGGCGGTCCGAATTCGCTCCTGCAGACGCTCGAGGGCGCCCTTGCTCATGCGCGGCATTGCAGAAATGCTATCGCTCGTCGAACTGGGCGCTCAGGCGCTGGTAGAAGAACCCGCCGAGGAGCAGGACTGCACCGACCGCGAGGAACGAGAGTGCACGCTGCACCGAGCTCAGGCTCGGGAGGTCGTAGAGGAAGATTTTGCCGAGACTGATCGCGAAGAGGATGAACCCGCCGACGCGCAGCAGACCCTGTCTTCGCTTGAGCCCCACGTAGAGCGAGACGAGCGCGACCAAGCCCCAGAATGCACTCACGACCGTGTGCCCACGCTGAAAGTCCGTTCGGATGTCCTGGTTCGAGATGCGCTGCATCGCTTCCAGGATCAGGAGCGAGGCGGGGTAGACCGAAAGACCGCCCGCGACCCAGATCGCCTGGACGCGATAGCGCTCGCTCCACGAGAAAGACCAGGCAAGCACCGCCGTCGCGCCGATGACGAGAACGGCTGGCAAGATCGGCAGGCTTGCTCGTCGTAGCTTGCGCGGACTGAGTCGACATCCGGTTCGGAGTCGAGTTGTTGCGAACGTAGAGCACGTAGGCGAGGCCAAGCGGGCCGCCGAGGGTGAGCACCCACCATTTGAAGGCGACCGAAAGTGCGGGCCGCGCGGGATTCCGCAGCTCCCCGAGGAGTAGGAACCAGAGCGCAATGGCGCTCCCGCACCAGAGGAAGACGTAGAACTCGTGCTCGCTGAAGGCGGACGCGATCGCGCCGAGCCAGAGCGTCCAGATGAGTGCGGTCAAACCGAAGACGACGGTCGCCCCCGATCGGTGGCTCGACGTCGTAACGAGTTGCGGGCCGGCGGGCTCAGTCATCGCGGGCTCCTTGCGCCTCTAGCATCCGTGGCCGCCTTTGTATAGCACTTTTGCTATGCCGGGTCAACCCCGGGTGAGCAATTGTCCTAAGCCAGGAGCTTGCGGTGGCGCTGGAGTGCGCCGAGGACCGTGTCGACGTCCTCGACTGTGTTGTAACAGTGAGCCGAGATGCGCAGGTTGTCGTCGCGCTCCGAGGTAACGATACCTTCGTCGCCGAGCGCAACGACCAGAGCCTTTGCGTCGGTCGACTTGACGCAGATGAGCGCGCCGCGTCGTTCCGGCGACCGCGGCGTGACGACGTTCGCCTGCAGCTCGTCGAGACCGTCGAGGAGATGCGCATTCAGATCCTGCACGTGTTCGCGCGTGTCCGCGATGCCGATCTCCTGCATCAGCTCGATCCCGGCGATGCCCGCGTAGATGGACGGCACCGGCGGCGTTCCCGATTGGAAGCGCGCAGCCGTGCGCGCGGGCGAGTAGTCGGTGTGATCCATGGCGAAGATGTTCTCGTCCGCGAACCACCCGGTCTGTGTCGGCCAGACGCGCTCGACCAGATCGCGCCGGCAATAGAAGAACCCGAGCCCTGCCGACCCGAGCAGGTACTTGAGGACCCCTGCGCCGAGAAAGTCGATGCCGAGCTCGGCGACGTCGACCGGCAGCGAGCCGACCGCCTGGAACGCGTCGAGCAGAACGAGCGCGCCGCGATCGTGAGCAAGCTCGACGACCGCAGGGACGTCCAGCATCGCGCCGTTGCGGTAACAGACATGCGTGATCGAGACGATGAGGGTGTCGTCGTCGATCGCCCGCTCGAAGTGCTCGAGCGGGATCGTGCCGTCGTCTGCTGCGAGGACGTGCGAGACGCGTGCGCCCCGCGCCTCCTGCGCGTGCCAGATCTGGCCGATCGTCGGGAACTCCCAGTCCGTGAGGACGACCTTCGACCGGTTCGTGAAACGCAGGCCGCTCGCGAGCGCGCTCACGCCCGCAGAGAGCGATGTCGTCACGGCGATCTCGTCCGGGCCCGCGTTGACGAGACCCGCGAAGGCGCCGCGTGCCGCTTCCTGCCGCTCGACCCAGTACTCCCACGGAGCGCCCTGCTCGTCCCAGTCGGAGAGGTACTGCCCGTACGCGGCGCGCACGGAGTCGGACAGCGCTCCCTGCGAGCAGGAGTTGATGTAGACCTGATGCTCGAAGATCGGGAAGCGGTGGCGGCAGCGCTCGGCGAGCGTCGCTGCCTCAACGGCCAAGGTAGGCCTTTCGCAGGTCCTCGTGCGCGAGCAGTTCCGCGGCCGGACCCTCGAGGACGCAGCGTCCGGTCGAAAGGACGTAACCGCGATCGGCGATCGAGAGCGCCATGTTCGCATTCTGCTCGACGATCAGCATCGCGACGCCGGACTCGTGCACCTGCTGGATGATCTCGAAGCTTCGTTCGACGAGAATCGGCGCCAGCCCCATCGACGGCTCGTCCATCAGCAGCAGCTTTGGATGCGCCATCAGCGCCCGCCCCATCGCCACCATCTGCTGTTCGCCGCCCGACAGGGTCCCCGCGAGCTGGCTACGGCGCTCGTGGACCAGAGGGAACAGCGTGTAGACGCGGTCGAAGTCCTCCTTTCGCCCCTTGCCGTCGCGATTCAGATAGGCACCCATCTCCAGGTTCTCGAGCACGGTCATTGGACCGAACAGGCGGCGGTTCTCAGGGACGATCGCCATCCCCTGTCGAATCCGGTAGCTCGTCGTGCGACGCGTGATGTCTTCATCCCGGAATTCGACCGTGCCGTTCCGCGGCTGCACGAGGCCAAGGATCGTCTTCAGCGTCGTCGACTTGCCCGATGCGTTGCCCCCGAGGAGCGACACGAGCTCGCCCTCCTCCACGTGCAGATCGAGGTTCTCGAGAATGTGGATCTCGCCGTAGTAGGTGTCGATCCCGTTGAGCCGCAGGATGTCCTGCCCGCCGTTCGTGCTCACTTCGTTTCCGCCTTGCGCAACCCGAGGTACGCCTCGACAACACGCGGATCCGTCGCCACGGCGTCGAATGAGCCCTCGGCGATCTTGATCCCGTGGTCGAGCGCGATCACCCGGTCCGAGATCCCCTCGACCACGTGCATGTCGTGCTCGATCACGAGGATCGTGTAGCCGCCGTCCTCGCGCAGCTTCCCGATCAGCTCAGCAATCTCGTGCGTCTCTGACGGGTTCATTCCAGCGGCAGGTTCGTCGAGCAGCAGGATGCGCGGCTCGGTGGCCATCGCTCGGGCGATCTCCAGTCGGCGCCGATTCGCGTACGAGAGGCTGTACGCGGGCTGATCCCAGCGGTAGCCGACGAGACGCTGACCGAAGAAACTCAACTTCTCTTCCGCGCGGGCACGGATCTCCTTCTCCTCGCGGCGCGCGCGCGGCAGTCGGAACATCGACTCGAGCACCGTCGCCTTCGTTCGTCCGTACTGCACGGCCATCACGTTTTCGCGCACGGTCATGTTGAGGAAGAGGCGCAGCGTCTGGAACGTGCGCGCAACGCCCCGGTTCGTCACCTGGTGCGGCTCGAGACCGACAATGCTCTCTCCGTCGAGCAGGATCTCGCCGTCGTCCGGCCGGTAGACACCGGTGATCAGGTTGAAGAGCGTCGTCTTCCCGGCGCCGTTCGGTCCGATCACGCTCACGATCTCGTCCTCGTTGACGTGGAGGTCGAGGTCGCTGATCACCGTGAGGCCGCCGAAGGACTTTTCGAGGTTCCGCAACTCGAGCAGTTTCTGGGCCATCAGATGATCTCCACGCGAGCGGTCCCGAAGAGCCCTTGTGGACGCGCATTCATCAGGACAACCAACAACGCGCCGAGGAGGAGGAACCGCGTCGCACCGGCCGTCTGCTGGATCAGGAGGTTCTCCCACACGAAAGCGGCAAGGTAGATCGTCGGGACGAGCACGATGGTGCGCCACACGCCCTCGATCAGCGTCAGTCCGAGCAGCGCTCCGATGAGGATGACGAAGGCGAAGTTCGCGATCTGCTTCGGATCGCTCGGCAGGAGGATCCACGATCCAACCCCGTGCGCGAGCGCGCCTTCGCCACCGGACGCCCCCGCCGTCAGGCGAGGCCACGCCGCGTCGGCGACGGCATGCACAGCGAAACCGAGGCCGATCGTGCTCGCCACGACTCCGGCGAGCCGCGG
>JALYLY010000035.1 GCA_030773975.1 Actinomycetota bacterium
ACTCCACGACGATCGTCGTGGTCCACGTCGACGCAGGCGGCGAACGAGGACTCGGATACACCTACTCGCACGCTGCGGCCGCTGCGGTCGTAGCCGATCCACTGCGCGCCCTCGTCGAGGGGCGAGACGCATTCGGGATCCCTGCGATCTGGGAGGCGCTCGGTCGTCAGATCCGCAACCTCGGCCGTCCGGGAATCGCAGGGGGCGAGTCCTCGGCGAACTCTTGCGCGGCGACTACGCGGGTTCGGGGGATCTGCTCGTGCTCGGCTTGCCGCGAGGCGGTGTGCCGGTGGCGTTCGAGGTCGCGCAGGAGCTCGGGGCAGAGCTCGACGTCTTCGTCGTGCGGAAGCTCGGTGTGCCGGGTCACGAGGAGTTGGCGATGGGGGCGCTGGCCAGCGGCGGCATCCGCGTCCTGAACGACACCGTCGTCGCCGAGCTCGAGATCGGCGAGGTGATGATCGCTCGCGCGGCCGCGACCGAGAGCGCGGAGCTCGAGCGGCGCGAGCGCGCCTACCGCGGCGACCGCGCTCCTGTCGAGGCGAGCGGCCGGACGGTCCTTCTCGTCGACGACGGGCTTGCGACGGGCTCGACGATGCGTGCCGCCGCGCTGGCGGTGCGGGCGCAGGATCCGGAGCGGCTCGTGGTGGCGGTGCCGGTCGCGGCCGAGCAGACCTGCGACGAGTTTCGGGCCGACGTGGACGAGATCGTTTGCGCGTTCACGCCGGAGCCCTTTCACGCGGTCGGTCTCTGGTACGAGGATTTTGCGCCCACCTCGGACGACGAGGTCCGGGAGCTGCTCGCGCGCGCCGCAGCCGCGCCGACGCAGTGACCGTCGGCCTCGACGAGCTGGTCGAGCGCGCCTCCGCGGCCCGCTTCGTGCTGCTCGGCGAGGCGAGCCACGGGACACACGAGTTCTATGCCGTTCGCGCGCAGCTGACCAAGCGGCTGATCGCCGAGCATGGCTTCCGGGCGGTCGCAGTCGAGGCGGACTGGCCGGACGCCTACCGCGTCAACTGCTACGTCCGCGGAACGCGCGAGGACTCCGACCCGGAGAGCGCGCTGGGCGACTTCCGCCGCTTTCCCGCCTGGATGTGGCGCAACGAGGACGTGCTTGAGTTCGTGCACTGGCTGCGCGAGTTCAACGACACGCTCCCCGCCGGCGAGGCGAAGGTCGGCTTCTACGGTCTCGACCTGTACAGCCTCTACGGCTCGATCGCCGCCGTGCTCGCCTATCTGGATACAGCCGATCCCGCGGCGGCGGCCCGCGCGCGGGAGCGCTACGCCTGCCTCGAGCACTTCGACGAGGCGCAGGCATACGGCTACGCCACCGGAGCCGGCTTCGCCGACTCGTGCGAGGACGAAGCGGTCGCTCAACTCGTCGACGTGCGCCGGCAGGCGGCAGAGATCGCCGCTCGAGACGGCCGGATCGAGGAAGACCAGGCGTTCTCGGCGGCCCAGAACGCCCGCCTCGTCCAGAACGCGGAGGCGTACTACCGCTCCCTCTACCGCGGCCGCGGCTCCTCCTGGAACCTGCGTGACCGGCACATGTTCGAGACACTCGAGGAACTCGCCGGCCACCTGCAGCGGGAGGAGGATCCGGTTCGAATCGCCGTCTGGGCGCACAACTCGCATCTCGGCGACGCCCGCGCCACCGAGATGGGCGGCCGGCGCGAGCTCAACCTGGGCCAGCTCGTGCGCGAGGCCCACGGCAGCGACGCGTTTCTGCTCGGCTTCAGTACCTATGACGGTACGGTCACGGCCGCCTCCGACTGGCACGGCCCAGCCGAGCGGAAGCGGGTACGACCGGCGCTGGCGGGCAGCTACGAAGCGCTGCTGCACGCATCCGGGCGACCGGAAATCGCGCTCCTCACCGCAGCCGACGGATCGTTGCGCGGGCCGCGCCTGCAGCGTGCGATCGGGGTCGTCTACCGCCCCGAGACGGAACGGGTGAGCCACTACTTCGAGACCGACCTGCCGCGCCAGTTCGACGCGCTCGTCCACATCGACCGCACGAGCGCGGTCGTGCCGCTGGAGCGAAGCACCGGTTGGGACCGCGGCGAGCTGCCAGACACGTACCCCTACGCCGTGTGAGCGAGCAGCGGGAGATCACGTTCGCAGCGGACGGCACCGAGCTCGGCGGCTCGCTCACGCTCGTGCCCGACGCAACCGGCGTCGTCGTCTTCGCGCACGGCAGCGGCAGCAGCCGCTTCAGCCCCCGCAACCGAAAGGTCGCGGCCGCGCTCGAAGAGACCGGCCTGACGACACTGCTGATCGACCTCCTCTCCGTGGACGAAGAACGCGTCGACCGCGAGACGGCCCAGCTCCGCTTCGACATCCCGCTCCTCGGCAGACGGCTCGTCGCCGCGACGGACTGGCTCGCCGACCAGCCCGATACGGCAGCACTTGCGATCGGCTACTTCGGCGCCAGCACCGGTGCGGCCGCAGCGCTGATCGCGGCGGCCGAGCGCCGCAATACCGCTGCGATCGTCTCGCGCGGTGGCCGTCCTGACCTTGCTGGTGACGCATTACGGAACGTGCGGGCGCCGACGCTGTTGATCGTCGGTGAGCACGATCCGCAGGTTCTGGAGCTGAACGAAGCGGCCCTCGACGAGCTCGACACGGAGAAAGGGCTCGCGATCGTTCCCGGCGCCACCCATCTGTTCGAGGAACCCGGCGCCATCGGGGACGTCACCCGGCTCGCACGGGACTGGTTCGTCCGTCACCTCTAGAGCGGAGAGCCTGGAGACGCGTTCTAGAGCGTGTCGCGACCGGTGGGATCACCGCGGTATCCCGCCCCGTCGACGCCGTAGTAGCTGCCGATCTCACCGCGGTAGGCGTCATCGCGGTAGCGGCTCTCGTCGAACTGGGGCGCGGCCTTGACCTCGTCCTTGGTGCGGTTGACATAGACGCGCTGCTCATCGAGGTCGACCCGCTCGATCACAGCCGCCGGCAGCATCACCTTGCTGCCGAAGATCCAAGGGCCGGTGTCGACGACGACATAGCTGCTGCCGGCGTCGTAGGTGGCCTCATCGACGCTACCGATGCCGCCGTCGATCGCTTCCACATCGAAACCGCTCATATCCGTGTCGAGGTCGATCTCGCTGCGATACGTCCAAACGTCCGTGCTCGCCATCACTCCTCCTTCGTCGTGTCTTGTGCGCCTAACCCAGCGGCGAAGCGCGAAGCATCCGCTCGGCCGACGCGGAGGACCCGGCGCCGACGTGGCGGCCCCTGCTGTGGCAGACTCGGTGTCTGGACGCATTCCACCGTCTCGATCGGAGCAACCCAATGAGTGAGCCGATGAGGATCGAGACACCGGATGCGGCCGGTGCTTTCATGCTCGTCCAGCAGCTCGCTTCGACGGACGCGAACGTGGTCGAGGCTGGGGACGACCGCTGGGAGGTTCAGGTGAGCCTCAACGGACTGAGCGCGCAAGATCGAGTTCCGCAGATCCTCGGCTCTGTCCGCCGCTGGCTCGCGAACGAAGGTCTGGCCGAGACGACTGTGACGCTCGACGGCGATTCCTATCTGCTGCAGCGGGACCCTGCTCGCCGCGGATCGCAGCACGCGCCGGGGCGGAGGTTGCGCGAGGCGACGACCAGGGTACGGCCGATGCGAAGCCAAGCGAGAGGAGCTGGGATGACGACCGTAGGCTGGCGCAGAGGCTCGATGAAGCTGAGCGACATCCGCAACGACCTGGAGAACAACGAGCTGACGCCGACCCAGCGCAAGGATGCTTTCGAGCACCTGAGCCGCTGGTTGGGCGAGCGGCCCGATGACGCCGAGGCAAAAGGCCTGTGGGCCCGGCATCAAGATGAGTTCGGACGCGGGGACGCCGATGCGCCGCTGGCGCGCGACCCTGCCGGCGAAGGCTTCGGCGCGTTGAGCGAAGCGGAACGCCGGTCACGCTGAGCAGCGTGCCCGACGTGAACGAGGACGCGATCGCTGCGCTCCTCGATCGCGGTGAAAACGAACAGTGCCTCGAACTGTCGGAGATCGACCGTCTCACGCAAGTGCTCGAACTCGACGACGACGAGGTCGAGGGGATCTACCGGCGGCTCGAGGAACGTGGAATCGAGGTCCGCGACGACTGTGGGCGCGAGCGTGTACCCGACTCGACCTACGCGAATGGCGATCTCTCGGCAGCGACGACGGATGCATTGCAGCTCTTTCTCAACGAGATGGGCCGCTACCCGCTCCTGACAGCGCATGAGGAGGTCGCGCTCGCGAAGCTGATCGAGGGCGGCGACAAGGCGGCGAAGGAGCGAATGATCAACTCGAACCTCCGCCTCGTCGTCTCGATCGCGAAGCGCTACCAAGGGCACGACCTCTCGCTGCTCGACCTGATCCAGGAGGGCGTGATCGGCCTGATCCGCGCCGTGGAGAAGTTCGACTGGCGCCGCGGCTACAAGTTCTCGACCTACGCGACCTGGTGGATCCGCCAGGCCGTGCAACGCGGCGTCGCGAACAAGGCGCGCACGATCCGGGTGCCGACCGATGTCTTCCAGCGTGAGCTGACCATGTCCCGCGTCGAACGACAGCTGCGGCAGCAACTCGGCCGAGACCCGACCGATGAAGAAGTCGCTCGGGCAGCGAAGCTGCGTCCCGAGCAGCTGCATCGGGTTCGCACCGCGGCGCGCGCGGTGACGAGCCTCGACCGCCCGCTCGGCGAGAACGGCGCGGCGTTCGGCGACCTGTTCGCCGCCGAGGAAGAACCGCCCGGCGAATCGCTCGAGCTCAGCCTGCGGACGGAGACACTCCGGCACGCCCTCGACGAGCTATCGGAGACCGAGCGCGAGGTACTGAAGCTGCGTTATGGCATCGACGGTGACGCGGAGCCACTGACGCTGTCGGCAATCGGGCGCCGGCTCGGGCTAAGACCGGAGCGGGTCCGGCAGATCGAGGTGGAGGCCCTTGAACGGCTGGCGGTCAGACGCGAGCTGGAGGCGTTGCGCGACGCCGCCTAGCGGGAAGGAGCCCAGCCTCTCGCGTCAGCGGCAGATCGGCGGATCGGAGGCCCAGCGCGTGCGTCCGTTTCCCGACACGGATCGTCGCGACGTGCCCGTCGCCGCCGTCGATCCATTCCTGAACCACGGCGAGAAGGTCGCTCAGGCGCCGCGGCGGGTCCATGCCTGCCTCGACCACGATCTCCCAGGTGCCTTGATCGCTCTGGACGAGCTTGGCGGGAAAGCGCGTGAATAGTTCCTGCATCAGATAGGCGGCGCTCGCCGCGTCCGCGGTCTCGACATGGATCGCCTCCGCGCTCGACACCCCCGGGGAATGCCCCGACAGGGAACCGCGAAAACCAGGCCCCGTTTCCACGAGGTCCAGGCGGGGCAGGGAATGGAGACGAGCGATAGAGGAGGACGGATGGCACGGAACGTGCGCGACGTCATGACCGAGAACCCGATCACGATCGATGCCTCGGAGCCGGTCGCCAGCGCCGCATTGATCTTGCGTGACGAGGACATCGGATCGCTGCCCGTCACGCTGGAGGGTCGACTCTACGGCGTGATCACCGATCGCGACATCGCAACACGAGTCGCCGCCAAGGGACTCGAGCTCGACTCCGCAGCCGTCCGGGACGTTGCGTCAACGGGCGCGATCACCGTTTCTCCGGAGACCGATCTCGACGAGGCGCTGCGGCTGATGGCGCACCATCAGGTGCGGCGGCTCCCGGTCGTCGAGGACGATCGCGTCGTCGGCATCCTCGCCCAGGCCGACGTCGCACATGAAGAGGAACACGAGCAGGTCGGAGAGACGGTCGAGGCGATCTCCGATCCGTCGACCGAAGACCGACGCTAGGAGAGGAGCAGGGCATGCCGGAGAAGAAGCACCTGAAAGGCGTCAGCGACAAGGAGCAACGCCAGTACGAGCACATCAAGGAAGAGGCAAAGAAGGAAGGCCGCTACAAGGGCCGCGAGGAAGAGGTCGCCGCCCGCACGGTCATGAAGGAGCACGGCGAAAAAGGTCACAAGAAGGGCGAGTAGCACGGTGACACACGCATGATCGTCGTCGGGGTCGACGGCTCGCCCGGCAGTGACGCCGCTCTCCGCTGGGCGCTCGCCGAGGCGGAACTCCGCGCCGTTCCCGTCCGGGTGGTGATTGCCTATCAATCAGCACCGGTACTGGCCGACGGTCTCATCATGGGCGGTCCCGGTGCTGTCGTGGCAGCCACGTCGAGCGACGACCTCCAGCGACTCCGATCGTCCTACGAGGCAGAGGCTCGTCGCGTCCTCGAGGAGGCGCTGGCCCGGCTGGACGCTCCGAGCAACGGCGTCGAGCTGGAAGCTGACGCGATCGAAGGTCCGCCGGCCGAGACGCTGATCGAGTCCGGGCGTGGCGCCGATCTGCTCGTCGTCGGCTCCCGTGGCCGCGGCGGCTTCACCGGGCTCCTGCTCGGCTCCGTCAGCCAGCAGTGCGCCCAGCATCCGCCCTGCCCAGTCGTCATCCTGCCGCCGGCGACGGAAACGGACGAGGTGGCGGCTCGTTGAGCGGCGATCCGCTACGGCGCGAGGACGACAGAGACGCGCCCGCCGACACCGCGGAGCGAGACAGTCGCCCGAGCGCGCTCGAGGAGGAGCTGCGAGTTCTTGCGGAGGGCAGAGAGGAACGGACGCCGTTCGTGCTCTTTGCCGGCGTCAACGCTTTCCTGCTGGCGTTGGCGCTCGTGATCGCCGTCGTAGCTCTCCTCGCCTGGTGGCTCGCCTGAGCTGACGCGAATCCGTGCCGCACGTGCGGTCAATGCCTTGAGCAGCGTCTCCGCTCAGACCTCGGCGATGACGAAGTTACATCGAGACGAGTACCGGCAGGCGGCACAGCCGCGCCTCGCGCTGCGCCGTTTCTACACCCCGCGAGATCTGCCGCCGCAACGCGGTCAAGGACCACATTCGAAGCGTGGAGCACCGCATCTGTATTCCGAGGACGCGGGGACAAGGCCAAGCGAGTCGGTGGGCTACCGGAGCAGCCGTGCGAGCGTCCGGCTTTCTCTCATCTTGGCCAGCAGTGACTTCTGGACGACGCCGAGTCGCTGTGGGTCGCCCTTGATCATTGCTCGCGCGAGGTTTGTCGCCTGCTCGACCGTGACGTGAGGCGGCAGCGGCGGGATCTCCGGGTCTACGACAAATTCGACGACCGTCGGTCGCCTCGCTGCGAACGCCTCGTCCCAGGCAGCTCCGACCGAGTCTGGGGCGTCGCAACGGATGCCGTGCAGGCCGACGAGCTCGGCGAATCGTGCCGCGGGCAAGTCAGGGATCCACTGCGTCTGCGGGAACGCTGGATCGCCGGCCAGCACTCGCTGCTCCCAGGTGACCATGTTCAGGTCGCGGTTGTTGAAGACCGCGATCACGAAGGTCTGGTCATCCCATTCCTGCCGGTACTTTGCAATCGTGAGCAACTCGTTCATGCCATTCATCTGGAACGCGCCGTCGCCGACGAAGGCGATCACGGGTCGGGCGGGATGGGCGAACTTGGCCGCGACCCCGTACGGCACCGCGGACCCCATCGAGGCGAGTCCGCCAGAGACCGAAGCAAGCATTCCTTCCCGCACCTTGACAGCGCGCGCCCACCAGACCGTGGAGGAGCCGGAGTCTGCGGTGAGAATCGCGTCGTCGGGTAGCCGCGCGCTCAGCTCCCAGGCGATCCGTTGCGGATTCAGCGGGTCGGCGTCCATCAGCGCTTGGTCCTCGACGAGCCGCCACCAGTCGACGACCTCACGCTCGATCCGCGTACGCCAGGATCGGTCATGCTTGTGCTCGAGCAGGGGCAGCAGCGCCGACAGCGTCTCGCGAGCATCGCCGACAAGGTGCGCTTCCATCGGATAGCGCAGGCCGATCCGGGCCGGATTCAGATCGATCTGCACGCCTCGCGCCTGGCCCTCGGGTGGTAACCACTCGGCGTAGGGGAAGCTCGAGCCAACCATCAACAGCGTGTCGCATCCCTCCATCAGCTCGTAGCTTGCGCGCGACCCGAGCAGGCCGATCGGGCCCGTGACGAACAGGAGGTCGTCCGCGAGCACTGCCTTGCCGAGCAGCGCTTTGGCGACGCCGGCTCCGAGCCGGTCCGCCACCTCTATCAGCTCGGCTGCGGCGCCATGGGCGCCCCGCCCAGCGAGGATCGCCACCCGCTCGCCCGCATTGAGCAGGCTTGCGGCCCGCTCCAATTCACCACGAGGCGGGGTGACCCGAGGACGCGCGTAGCCGACGCTCGAAAAGACCGAGCCGTGCACACGCGGCGGCGATTCGACCGCGTCAGCTTCCTGCACGTCGTTCGGGAAGACGATCGTGGCCACAGCGCCTTCGGCGAGCGCCGTCCGCACGCCCCGGTCAATGAGATGGCGCGCCTGCTCCGGCACCATGCAGGTCTGCACGAACGCCGAGACGTCCGCGAACAACGTCTGCAGATCGACCTCCTGCTGATAGTCAGCCCCGAGCGACATTCGCCGCTGCTGGCCGACGAGCGCCAACACCGGTTGCCCATCCAGCTTCGCGTCGTAGAGCCCGTTCAGTAGATGGAGCGCGCCCGGACCCGACGTTGCCAGGCAGACGCCGAGTTCGCCGGTGAACTTCGCGTGCCCACACGCCATGAACGCAGACATCTCCTCGTGGCGCACCTGCACGAAAGCTGGGTCGCCTCCCGCCCGGTCGAGCGCGCCGAGGAAGCCATTGATGCCGTCACCGGGATAGCCATAGATGCGGCGCACGCTCCACTCGCGGAGGCGGGCGAGAACGAAGTCGGCAACCGTGGACATCCCATTATCTGTTCCACGGACAGCAACAGGGAAACCATGCGCCCGGGCGCGGTCATTCGGCGCTCGCAGCGACCAGCCGCGATCGCGACAGCATTCTCGGGGATAGCGGACGACTTTGACGCAGCCATCCTCCTTCGGCTGGAACATCGCGTCCGCCTATGGCGCGCGTTTGAGTAGTAGCTCGTGGGTCGTGAGGTCGTCGATGCCGAGCGGATCGGTGTCGTCCTCAAGCAATGGCAGGGGCCGGGTGATTAGTCGCCGATCAAGGAGGCGTAGACGAGGAGGCGCTCGGGCATCGATCATGTCCTAGCGGGCGCCAACGAACTGCTCTTGGACCTCGCCTTCCTCACACTCGGTGCGCTACTGATCATCGGCGGCTGGATGCTCGCCCGCTCCCGAGACGAAGCACCTCGCCTACCGACCCGCGTTCGCTCGTAGCCAGGCCCGAACCCTTGCGCTGGCCTCTGCTCATGGCCGTCGAAGCTGAAGTGGAAGAGCGACTGCCGTAGCGACTACTTGCCTACACGGAAGCGGTCACGTTCGCGCCGGCCAATCCGTCCGCTTGTGGTGTTCGCTGGCCTGGATAGAGGATCACCTTGACGCAGCCCTGCTCTTTCCGCTGGAACATGCGATACGCCTGCGGCGCGGCCTCCAGGGGCAGGTCGTGTGTGGCCAGATCGTCGACTCCGAGCGGATCGGTATCGCCTTCGAGGAGCGGGAGAATCTCCGGAACCCAGCGGTGGACATTCGCCTGGCCCATGCGCAGCGCTACACCCATGTCGAAGAGATCACCGAGCGGGAAGAGGTGGACCGGGCCCGAATAGACACCGACGAGCGAGAGCGTGCCACCGCGTCGGACGGAGCGCATGCACTGCCAGAGCGCGTGCGTGCGGTCGAACTGGATCTTTGTCGTCTGCAGCACGGCGTCGAGGGACGAGCCGTGCGCCTCCATCCCGACCGCATCGATCACTGCGTCCGCGCCCCGGCCCTCGGTCAGCTCGAGCACGACCTCGTGGGTCTGGTCGACCGCGCCCTCGTCGATCGTCTCGATCCCGTGTCGGGCGGCCATCGCGAGACGCGCTGGGACACAGTCGATTCCGAGCACGCGGCTTGCGCCGCGGTGCAGCGCGATCCGGGCGCACATCTGCCCGATCGGCCCGAGTCCGAAGACGGCGACCGTTCCTCCTTCGGGTATGTCGGCGTACACGACGGCTTGCCAGGCGGTCGGCAAGACGTCCGAGAGGAAGAGGTAGCGAGAGTCGGGCGCTCCCTCCGCGACCGGAATGGGCCCGAAGTGCGCCTGCGGGACGCGAAGGTACTCGGCCTGACCCCCGGGGACGGCACCGTAGAGGTGGGTGTAGCCAAACAGGTTGGCACCTTTCCCGCGCCCGAGCAGGCTCGCGAGCCGCGGCAGCATCCCCGTGTCGCGCGTCCGCTCGCACTGGCTGTAGAGCTCGCGCACGCAGAAGAAGCAGCTGCCGCAGGAGATGTTGAACGGGACGACGACGCGATCACCTGGGCGGATCTGCTCGACGGCGGAGCCGACCTCCTCGACGACGCCCATGGCCTCGTGGCCGAGCACATCGCCCTTTCGCATGACCGGCCCGAGCTTGGCGTAGAGATGGAGATCGGAGCCGCAGATCGCCGTCGAGGTGACGCGGATGATCGCGTCGGTCGATTCGCGGAGTTGCGGGTCGGCGACATTCTCGACGCGGACGTCTTCCTTGCCCTGCCAGACGACGGCCTTCACGTGTCTTCTCGTGTGCCTGCGAGGGTGCCAAGCTCGCGCGCTCGCAGTGGGCCGCCCGCGTCCGGGTCGAGCGGTGGAGTCTCGGCTCCGGCGCCGGTGCGGATTCCCTCCAGAAGCTCGCGGAGCGTGTCGAGAGCATCGTGGCGCGGTTCCCAGCCGAGCTCGCTCTTGGCGCGGCTTGCGTCCAGCAGCGGTACCTTCATGCCCATGTCGAGCCAGCCGGGTTGACTCGGCTGCAGGCGTAGGCGCCACCCGAGATCCATGCCCACGCGGAGGAGTCGAGGCGAGATCGGGACGGGGCGGGCATCGAGTGCGGTCGCGAACGAATCCGCCTCGAGAACGGGCTCGCCCGCAACGTTGAACGCGCCGCGCGCCTCCCCGACGATCGCCCGCCGGTAGGCGTCGGCGACGTCGTCGGCATGCACGGCTTGGAAGCGAAGCCCTCGCACCGCCGGCACCACCGGCAGCAGCCCCTTGCGCAACAGTGACGTCGGAACGAACGGTCCCGCGAAGAGCCGTCGCTGTTCCTGCGCCGAGGCGCGCTGGAAGATGAGTGCAGGCCTCAGCCGGACGACGCGCAGCTTCGACTGCTCACGCTCGAACCGGTCGAGCCGCCGCTCCACTTCAGCCTTGTGACGCGCATAGAAGCTCGTCGGCACACCCTCGACCGGCCAGGACTCGTCTACACGCCTGTCCTTCGGACCCGGTGCATACGCGCCGACCGAGGACGCGTACACGAGTGCGCCGACACCCGCCCGCGCCGCAGCCTCGAAGACGCGTGTCGAGCCGTGCACGTTGGTCTGCCAGAGCTCGTTAAGCCGCCGGGAGGGTTGGATCCGCCAGGCGAGGCTGACCACCACGTCCGCATCGCGGAACAGTGGTTCGAGCGCATGCGAGGCGATGTCCGCCGCAGCCCAGTCCGTCTTCGCCGGTGACGTCTCGGGCAATCGGCGAGCGACCCCGAGGATCGAGTCGACCGCCGGCTCGTCGGCGAGCGCACGCAGCAGCGCCGTGCCGACATTGCCCGTCGCCCCCACAACCACAATCCGCATATCAAGCGTCTTGCCGATTCGGTAAACCGCGAAACGCACTACGCCAGGAAGTTCACGGACTACCGCCGTAAGCTCCCGACGCCGTGCATGGAGAGGCTTCGCTTCCAGCCGGGGCCGACACGGCCGATGCCGATGAGCGTCTGCTGTCCGACCGCGATCTCGAGCAGGCGGTCGATGAGGGGAAGCGCGCCAGCAGGCGCCCGCACGCTGATCGACGCTAAGCGCGCCACCCGGTTCGCGGAGGTCGTCGATGCGGACGGGTCAAGACCGCTTCGGTTGCCGCGAGTTCGTCCAGTGAGGCGTGCATGCGGCTCCGATCGTCCTCCGAGGCAGAAGCTCGTCGTGTGTTCGAGGAGGCGCTGGCGCGGCTGGACGCACCGATGAACGGCGTCGAGTTGGAGGCGAACGCGGTCGAAACCCGCCGGCCGAGACGCTCATCCGGGCTGGGCGCGGCACCGACCTATTCGTGGTCGGCTCCCGTGGCCGCGGCGGCTTCGTCGGGCTCCTGCTCGGCTCCGTCAGCGAGCAGTGCGCCCAGCATCCGCCTGCCCCGTCGTTATCCTGCTGTCGCCGGAAGAGGACAAGGACGAGGACAGTGGCTAGCAGCCGGCGTACGAGAAGAAGAAGAAGAAGAAGAAGATCGCAGAGCGTTAGGCATGGGCGGCGTCGCGCTCGTATCACGAATTACGAGCTGCTGGGGCAGATTCGGTGGCGCCACGTAGCGGAGAAACAGTTGTTCAGGCGGGCTCAGATTCTGTGCGCAGGGTTCTGCTCTCGCCCTCGAGCTCGAGGACAGTTTCGCCGGCGTGCGCACGCACGCGCCAATCGTCGAGCAAGGCCACGAGCGTCGCAAGCGAAGGGCATTCGTCGCCATCGAGGTCCCAAGCCGATGCTGCACTCGTCGACCTGGTGCGGATTGGCACGCTGCTCGCGCAGGAAGCTCAGCAGCTGGGGACGCTGCTCCGTGCGCTGGATCTTGATCATGAGTTCTCGCACGATCACTCCTGCATTCCTGGCAACAGGTTGAGTGGATGATCCCCGTCGACGGAGTGGCTGCGAATGAGCCTGGCCGCGTCGACTATGTGGTCAGCGTCGATTCCGGCCAAGCGAAGCTGCTCTGCGGAGGTGGCGGAGCCGGGCATGGCCCGCACGGCGAGCTTGACGACTGTCGTTCGTTCGGGAACGTCCGCGAGTGCCTCCAGCACCGCATCGCCGAGCCCGCCCTCGGGCCAGTGATCCTCGACCGTCACCAGGCGTCCACCCGTCGCCTGCGCTGCCGCGCGGAGCGTGCTGACATCGATCGGCTGGCTTCACCGAGTACGCGTCGATCACGCGGGCGCTGACCCCATCCTGCTCGAGTGTCTCCGCGGCCGCGAGCGCCTCACTCACGGTAATGCCGGCTGCAACGATCGTGACCTCGTCGTGGTCGGAGGAGCGGAGGATGCGGGAGCGCCCGATCTCGAACCGGTCGTCGGCCGGGTAGATCACGGGGGTTGCCTCGCGCGTCGTTCGCAGGTACACGACGCCGTCGCGGTCGGCCATCTGCGCGACGAGCTGGGCGGTCTGGTTCGCATCGCAGGGATACAGCACGGTGCTGCCGTGAACGGCGCGCAACGCTGCCACATCTTCGAGACCCATCTGCGAGGGCCCGTCCTCACCGATCGAGACACCAGCATGCGAACCGCACAGGCAAATGTTCGCGCGGCTGATCGCCGCCATGCGGATGAAGTCGAATGCGCGAGAGAGGAAAGCGGCGAACGTCGACGCGAACGGCCGCCAACCTCTCGTCTGCAGGCCGACGGCCGCTGCGACCATCTGCTGCTCGGCGATGAACATCTCGAAATATCGCTCCGGATGCGCCTTTGCGAAGAGTTCGGCGAAGGTGGAGTTCGAGACCTCGCCGTCGAGCGCGACGACATCATCTCGTGCGGCGCCAAGAGCGGCGAGCGCCTCACCGTAGGCCTTGCGCGTCGCTACGCGTTCGCCCACCTCGTAGGTCGGAAGCTCGAGCTCGCGCGAAGCGAACCGACGACGTTTGCTCGTAGGCGGCGCCGCGACTTCAATTTGGAGATCGCGAGCGCCGCCGAGCTCCTCGATCGCCGCTTCGGCATCCTCGAGGGCTTTGCCGTGCACACCCGGCTGATCCTCGAGGGTTGCGACGCCCTTGCCCTTGATCGTCCGGGCGACGATCGCGGTCGGCCGGTCCGCCGTCGCAGCGGCCTCGCCGTAGGCGCGGTCGATCGCCTCGACATCGTGTCCGTCGACTTCGATCGCGTGCCAGCCGAAGGCCCGTGCCCGTGCCGCGAAGACGCCGAGATCCCAGCCGACCATCGTCTCGCCGCACTGACCGAGACGGTTGACGTCGATGATGGCCGTCAGGTTGTCGAGGCCGTAGTGGGCGGCGTGCTCGAACGCCTCCCAGATCGAACCCTCGGCCATCTCGCTGTCGCCGCACAGCACCCATACGCGATAGGGCTGCCGATCCAGCTTGCGGCCGGCGAGCGCGATGCCGACGGCAATCGGTAGTCCCTGTCCGAGCGAACCGGTCGCAACGTCGACCCACGGCAGAGCGGGTGTCGGATGGCCCTCGAGCCGGCTGCCAAGCTTCCGGTACTGGAGCAGCTCGTCCTCGGATACCGCTCCGACCGCCTTCAGGATCGCATAGAGCAATGTCGAGGCGTGACCTTTCGAGAAGACAAGCCGGTCGTTGGCCGGGTTGTCCGGATCTGCGAAATCGTGGCGAAGGTGCCGGCCGATCAGCACGGCCATGAGATCGGCCGCGGACATCGCTGAGCTGGGATGTCCCGACCCAGCGGCAGCGCTCGCACGCACAGAGTCGACGCGCAGCTGCTTTCCCGAGCTCACGCCACTGTCCGTAGTCGTTCATGCTTCCTCCCTGACTCGATAACGCCTTCTTGTCTCAGGCGCGCGTCGCTCCACCGACCTGGCCGATCCCGTACGCCGGTGCCGCGCCAGCCCAGCGGCGGCAGCTCGACGCACGCGGGCGACGGACAAGTCGTGCGGCCACCTCACGCTCGCGCAAACCGCCGAAATACGCCAAGACGATCACGCGCCGTTCCTCCTCGGGCAGGTCCGGCAGCAACTCTGGCTGTAGACGATCGCAATTCGCCGCGGCCGGGATTCCATCGCGCCGAACCCGCCTAACCGCAGCACGGTGCACGAGCGTCATCAGAAGCCGGGAAGCATCTTCTGGCGCCGCAGCCGAGGAGACGGTACGCCAGAACTCGGCGAATCCGTCCGCGACCGCGTCTTCCGCCGCTCGCTCGCACTCGAGCATCGCCAGCGCGAGTCCAAATGCCGGTCTGCCGAACCGATCGTAGAGTGCGCCGATCGCCTCCTCGTCTCCATGGCGGCAGAGCAGCACCAGCTCGTTCTCGGAGAGCTGCTCGTGAACGCGAGGCATGGACGAAAGCTTCCCAAGCTGGCATCGATGGAAACGATGTCGCCTTTTCACGAGCGCTCGTCAGCCGGCCCATGCCGCGGTCGTTTCCTACACCGCAGGAGGTGGTACTGAGGGTGTATCCCGACCGAAAAGGAGTGTAGGCGTCTCGTGAGCACGCAGACCGCAAGAGAGATCCTGGCGAGCTGGCCGGAGGAGTCGCGCGAGGCGGCGCAGCTCGTGATCGACAAGTACGGCGAGCCGCACGAGACGACCGACTCCTTCCTCGTCTGGAACGGCGTCGGACCCTGGAAGCGAGTCGTCGCGTCGAAGACGTTCTTCCAGCACGACTTCCCCGCGCCGCACTTCGACTCCGTCGAGGGCGTGCTCGACTACCAGGTGCCGACCGAGTACTTCACGCCGCTGGCCGAGTTCGACGGCAGCGTGATTGTCGAGCGCACTGCAGGCGAGGTCTCGGCCCGCTGCCACGACGAGGAGGCGAACAACCTCGCGCTCAACCTCATGCACGACATCGTCACCGGGGCGAAGACCGTCGAGCAGGCTCGGGAGTACTACGCGAAGGAGTTCGCCGACTACCGGCGTAAGCAGCCGACCCCGTACATGGAGCAGCTCCGCTTCCAACCCGGCCACGACACCGCCGACGCCGACGAACGCCTGCTCTCCGACCAGGACCTCGAGCAGGCAGTCGAGGAAGGGAAGCAGGCTTCAGCACCGCGCTGATTAGCAACGCCCTAGCGCGTCGACGGCGTCGACTACGACCGGAGGTTGCCGTCGAGGCTGTGGACGAGCATCACGGGCAGCTAGCCCGAGCCGCGGCGCACATGGTGCATCCCGTCACGAGCGCGTCAGCCCGCGCAACGCCTGAGCGCCCTGACCGCTCGACTCGTCGTCGCGAGAGAACTGCGTGCGCGGCCGCTCAACCGGTTCCCCGTCGAGCTCCAGGTCGACGCGCTCGTTGAAGAAGCAGAGTAAGTCGCGTACGGGCTCGCCGTCGTGCTCGGGATCGGGGTACGACCAGACGAGGTCGTCGACAAGCCGGTCGCCGACCCGCACCGACCAGTAGCTCGCCGAGCCTTTGTAGGCGCAGCGGCTGCGGTGCGACGACGGTACGAGCAGCTCGGTGCGCACGTCCTCGGCCGGGATGTAGTAGCGCGACGGCAGGCCGGTCTCGTACAGCGCCGAGGCGCGGCGCGTCTCGGCGAGGAGCTCGCCGTCGAGCACCACGCGGAGGTGGCGGTTCGTTCGGTAGACGTCGATGCGGCTGTAGGGATCTCGCGGATGGCCGTATAGCTGCTCGTCCTCGCAGAACCACTCGTCCGCCGCGCCCCACTCGAGCGCGTAGAGCCCGTCGAGGAAGCCCGCGGACTCGGCCGGCCGCACGTACGACCAGGCAGCGTCGGGAACCGCCCGCTCGCCCACGCGCAGCGTCCAGCGCTCGGCCTCGCCCTTGTGCTCATCCCGGCGGCGGCCCTCCTGCCGCTCGAACAGATCGAGGCGCAGCTCGTCCGCCTCGAAGTAGTAGACGGGCAGGCGGCCGCTCTCGTGCAGGAGATACGGCCGGTGCGCGTCGACAACCGTCTCGCCTTCGAAGATCGCGCGGATTCGGTACGGCATCGGGTCGAGGTAAAGCGCGGCGCCGGGCGGGCGCAGCTCGAAGTTGAATCGGCCGGCGGCCTCGCCCGAGAGGGGGCCGTGCACGGCGGTCAGCGACATGACAGCGTCCTTTCGTCGTAGTCATGTCGCCGTTTCCCGCTCAGCCCCGCCAGGAATCATCCGGCGGGTGAAAGCCGGCGCCGAGCCAGAGCGCCGAAGAGCCGATCCTGAGCATCACCTGGCGCAGAGAAAGACGACGCTCGGCTCCGTCGGCGCGTCGATCCGATGCTCGGCGAGTCTCGCCGCCGAACTTAGCTCCGCCAGGCCTCCTCCGCGCCCGCGTCGAAGTGCTCGTATGCCTTGACGAGCCCGCCCAGGACTTCGGCGGTTGTCTCGAACAGCGCTTGGGCGCGCGGGTCGTCGATCTTGCCGATGTCATCGCGCAGATGCCCGATCAACTCCTCAAGCCTGCCGCGCACGTGCGCTGTATGCCGGCGCGGGTCCTTCTCCGAGAGCTGTCCATGCTCTTGCATCGTGAGTGCCTCCCCGGGTGGAAGTCGTTTCTATCGTTGCCAGAGGGGGAATCTGACGGGCCCATTCCTGCGCGAGCGCGAAGTAGGCGACGCCCAGTCCCTGAGTTTCGTATCTCGAGCGTCGGGTTCGTCGTTTGAAAGCCAACGTTACTCATCCTTGGAGGTCTGTGATGCCGAGCAAGCGCGCGAACGTCAAGAACGAGAAGCAGTACGAGGCGCTCAAGGACAAGGGCATGTCGAAGGAGCGCGCAGCCAAGATCGCCAACTCCCCTGACGCGTCCAAGCACGGCGGCGGGAAATCGCATTCCGGAACCGGAGATTCGTCCCAGGGTGGCACGCACGCCCAGAAGATCGCAGCCGGACGCAAGGGCGGCAAGGCCGCCGCGCGCAAGCATTCCTAGCGTCGGATCAGAGCGAAGATGGAACTCGGCTATTCACTCTCGAGCGAGGAGCATCGGCCCTTAGCACTCGTCGAGCACGCGCGACGGGCAGAGGAGGCAGGCTTTTCGTTTGCTCTGGTCTCCGACCACTTCCATCCCTGGATCGACCGGCAGGGCGAGAGCCCGTTCGTCTGGGGTGTGCTGGGAGGGATTGCGCTTGCCACCGACCGTCTGATTGTCGGTACGGGCGTGACCTGTCCGACGATCCGGATTCATCCCGCCGTCGTGGCACAGGCCGCGGCAACTGCGGCAAGCATGCTGCCGGGACGCTTCTTCCTCGGTGTTGGAACGGGCGAGAACCTCAATGAGCACGTGCTCGGCGACCGCTGGCCACCCGCGGACGTCAGGCTGGAGATGCTGGAGGAGGCAATCGATGTGATGCGCTCCCTCTGGGAGGGCGGGCTGACCGACCACCGCGGCCGCTACTACACGGTCGAGAACGCGCGCATCTACACGTTGCCGGAGGAGCCGATTCCGGTCATGGTCGCTGCCGGAGCCAAGCACGCGGCCGAGCTCGCCGGCCGTGTTGGCGACGGCTTCGTGGGCACCTCACCCGACCGCGAGCTGCTCAATGTGTATGAAGCGGCGGGCGGTGGCGGGAAGCCGCGCTATGGCCAGCTGACGGTCTGCTTCGCGGAGTCCGAATCGGAAGCGCGGCGGACAGCACACG
Source organism: Actinomycetota bacterium (assembly GCA_030773975.1). GTDB lineage: Bacteria > Actinomycetota > Thermoleophilia > Gaiellales > Gaiellaceae > 3-1-20CM-4-69-9. The sequence goes on from JALYLY010000035.1 coordinate 18,209, forward strand.
AGCTGTGGCCGACGGCCGCCCTGAAAGGGCCGCTGGCGCAGGAGTTGGCTCTCCCCGCCCACTTCGAGGCGGCGGCGGAGATGGTGAGCGAGGATGACGTCGCCGAACAGGTTGTCTGCGGGCCTGATCCCGAACGTCACGTGGCGATGATCGAGAAGTACGCGGAGGCCGGCTACGACCACGTCTATGTGCATCAGGTCGGGGCGGATCAGGAAGGGTTCTTACGCTTCTACGAATCAGAGATCCTGCCGCGCTACGCTCATGCTGCGGCTGCCCGCTAGGTGCTTTCATTGGAAGCTGGCATCGCTGCTAGGGCTAGATATCTGCGGATCTATCTGCAGGATCACCATGCGGCAGCACAGGCAGGTCTCGCACTCGCGCGACGTGCGCTCACAGGGTTGCGCACGACCGAGCTGGAGCCGCCGCTCAAGGAGCTTGTCGACCTGATCGACAGCGATGAACAGACGCTCCGTCTTGTGCTCGATACCCTCGGCATTTCCTCGAGTCGGGTGAAGGACGCCCTGGCTCTCCTCGGCGAGCGGCTCGGTCGGCTGAAACTGAACGGCCGACTGCGCAGGCGCTCCCCACTTTCCTCGGTGCTCGAACTCGAGTTGCTGGTCTCCGGCATTGCGGCTAAGGCTGCGCTGTGGCGTTCCCTAGCGATCGTGCAGAGCGAGGAGGAGGAGCGTCTCGCCCAATTCGACTTTGAGCTGCTCGCCCGCTCCGCTGACGAGCAACGTCAGGAGTCGGAACGACTGCGCGACCACGCCTGGGCGAAAATCTTCCTCCATCAACAGAACTTCAGCAACACGTAACGGCGGCGCGACCGCACCCGCCCCTCGCCTTCGGGGGATCCGGTCGCGAGCTAGTGGCGCTCAACACGCCGCTGCCCTAGTTGGACTAACCACACACCTTCGAGACGGCTGATCGCGTCCGGGTCTCCCGCGAGCCTTGTGGTCGACCAAGACCCAGCTCGCGAAGGAGGCCCAGATGCATGATCGAGTCTGCCCGCCCCGGCGGATGCGGTTCTCGTTCGAGTCGCGTTGTCGGCTCGTGTCTTTGATCGTCGGGGGGATGAGCCCGGAGGTGGCTGCGAGAGCGTGCGGTGCCAGCCGCGCGACCGGCTACCGGCTCTGGCAGCGCTACCGGGTGGGCGGCTGGGAGGCACTCGTCGATCGACCCTCGACGCCGTGCCGGCAACCGCGCCGGCTCGCTCCCGCGGCCGAGCAGGAGATCCTCCGCTGGCGGGCTGAGCTCGGTGCCGGCCCGGCCGTGATCGCCACGATCGTCGAGCGTCCTGCCTCGACCGTGGGCAAGGTGCTGCGCCGGGCGGGCTGCTCACGACTGCCGCGAGCTCGCCGCGACCCACGCGTCCGCTACGAGCGCGAGCGGCCGGGCGAGCTCCTGCACGTGGACACGAAGAAACTCGGCCGCTTCTGGACGGTCGGTAAGCGGATCCGCCAAGACGGGATCAACCGCTCCCGCCGGGCCGGCTGGCAGCACCTACACGTCGCGATCGACGACCACACCCGGCTCGCCTACTGCGAGATCCTGCCAAGCGAGCGCAAGGAAGACTGCGCCGCCTTCCTCCGCCGGGCGCTCGCCTGGTATGCCGAGCAGGGGATCCTGGTCGAGCGGGTGCTGACCGACAACGCGAAGTCCTACCACTCCCACCTCTGGCGCCACACCTGCCTCGAGCTCGAGATCGGGCGCCGCTACACACGTCCCCATTTCGCCCTGGACAAACGGGAAAGCCGAAGCCCTGATCAAGACGCTCCTCCGCGAATGGGCCTACCGCTTCGCCTACCCGACCAGCAGCCACCGCGCCAAAGCGCTCCCCGGCTACCTCCGGTGGTACAACCGACGAAGACCACACGGCTCACTCGAAGCCCGACCCCCGATCAGCCGCGTCTCACACGTGTGTGGTTACTACACCTAGAGCCGAGCCATCAACGCACATGTTCAGCGGCGCGCGGGGCGGGAACTGAGGAGTCGTGTCGTCCGTCGGGGAACCGTCTCGTGAGCTGCGGATCGGCTGCTCGGGCTGGAACTATCCTCATTGGCGGGCGGGTGTCTTCTATCCCCCGCGCCGCCCGCAACGCGACTGGCTCAAGTACTACGCCGAGCATTTCGACACGGTCGAGCTGAATACGACGTTCTATCGTCTGCCGCAGGCAGCTGTCGTTGCGCGCTGGGTCTCCGAGACACCGCCTGGGTTCATCTTCTCGGTAAAGGTCAGCCGCTACATCACACACATCAAGCGCCTGACCGACGTCACCGAGCACTTGCCGCTTCTCTACGAGCGAATCGACCCGTTGCTGCGATCACCGAAGCTCGGGCCGCTACTCTGGCAGCTGCCGCCGAATTTCCGTTACGACCCCGATCGGCTCGTGGGCACGCTCGAGCATCTCCACGATGGTCACCGGCACGCCTTCGAGTTCCGCCATCCCTCCTGGTTCCGCGAGGAAACGTACTCGCTCTTGCGCGAGCATGGGGCCGCGCTCGTGATTGCCGATCGACCCGCCGTGAACACGTTCCAGACGCACGAGCTCACGACCGACTACACGTTCGTGCGATTCCACGGCGGCACCCGTGGCCGGAACGGCAACTATTCGCACTCCGAGCTCGACGAGTGGGCCGGGCGACTCGATGGCTGGTCGAAGGAGGTCGAAGTCTTCGCGTACTTCAACAACGACTGGGAGGGGTATGCGATCAACAACGCCACCTTCCTGAAGAAGCGGCTCCTCCAGCGGACGACCGTCGCCGGCAGAAGCCATGGAAGGACGGGCAGGGGTTGAGGACGTTTTATGGGCGCTGAACACTTTCTTCCCAATCACCTCACACTCCCCGCACTTGGAGAAGCCGTGCAGCACTGCCGGGGCTGTCCGCTGTATGCGAACGCCACGCAGGCGGTCTTCGGGGAAGGACGACGATCGGCGCGCGTCATGCTCGTCGGTGAGCAGCCGGGCGACCAAGAGGACCGCGCCGGCACACCGTTCGTGGGACCAGCAGGACAGCTGCTCGACCGCGCGCTAGA
>JALYLY010000036.1 GCA_030773975.1 Actinomycetota bacterium
GTCTCCACGTGGCCGTACATCATCGTCGCAGTCGTCGACATGCCGAGGCGATGCGCGTGGCGCATGACGGCGAGCCATTCGTTCGTCTTGGTCTTCTTCGGCGCGATCTCGTGGCGGACGCGGTCGACGAGGATCTCGCCGCCGCCGCCCGGGATCGAGTCGAGGCCGGCGTCGCGCAGCCGCGAGATCGTCTGCCACAGCGTCAGCTTGCTGCGTCGCGAGATGTGCTGGATCTCGGGCGGCGAGAGGGCGTGAAGGTGGATCTTGTAGCGCGCCTTGATCGAACGGAAGAGATCCTCGTAGTAGTCGATGCCGAGATCCGGGTGGTGGCCGCCCTGCATCAGGAGCCCGGTGCCGCCGAGCGCGAGTGTCTCTTCGATCTTCTTGAAGATGACCGGCTTCGGTAGCAGGTAGCCCTCGCGTGTGTCGCCGGGGCTGCGGTAGAAGGCGCAGAAGTCGCAGTCGGTATGGCAGATGTTCGTGTAGTTGAGGTTGCGGTCGATGATGAACGTGATCCGGTCGGGATCGGCCCTGCGGTTCCTGATCTCGTTGGCGGCGCGCCCGACCGCGACGAGATCGCGCGACTCCAGCAGCGCGAGCGCCTCGCCGTCCGAGATGCGTTCCCCGTCGAGTGCCTTGTCGAGGATTTGCGGGACGCTCACGTCACACCTGCGTACCCGTGCCTGGCACCGGTACGCCCTCGGGGTTGCGGCAGCGCGAGCGGGCTCGCTGAGTTGCGTGACACTTCGTCATGCGATTCGTACCCGTGCCTGGCACCGGTGCGTTCACGCGACGACGGCCTCTCTGACGAAGCGGAGCTCCGGAACCTCGTCGAGCTCGCCGGCCTCGTGCGCCAGCTCCAGAAAGGTCATCAGGCCGGCGCGCTCGCGCGGGCCGAAGCGATAGCGCAGCTTCTCGAAGTAGCGGGCCAGGAAGCCGGCCGGATATCCGTAGCGCTCGCTCGCTTCGTAGGCGAGCCGCTCGGGCTCGGCGCGCGCGAGCCGCACCGAGGCGACGAGAGCGTCCTCCAGCTCCGCCAGCCCGGCCTGCACAGGCTCGGGACACGCCCAGACGGCGAACACCATCGGCAGGCCCGTGCGCTCGAGCCACAGTCGCCCGAGGTCGTAGTGCGGGGTCGGATCCTCGAAGGCGGACTTCAACGCCGCATCCCCAATCAGGAGCTTCGCGTCGGCCTCCTCGCCGAGCGGCACGTGCTCGGCCTCAGGCAGCAGCACCTTCGTCAGCACGACCGAGGTCGCCGACTCCGGCGTGACGGCGACCGTGCGCACCTGCTCGAGGGGCTTGCGCGAGACGAGCTGGATCGAGTCCACCGCGCCCTCCGAGCTCACGCACAGACGCGGCAGCAGCCGTAGGCGATCCGCGTTCCTCGCGTACTCGATGGACGAGATCGGCGCGAGATCGAGCTCGCCGGCGAGCACGCGGCGGTTGAGCTCGGTCGGCACGCCCTGGATCTCCTCCACCTCGGCCTCGAGCCGGTAGAAGACCGGCGCCATGTTCACATAGGAGATGCGGCCGAGCTTCACCACCGATGCACCTCGTTGTAGAGCGTGTCGCGCTGAACTGGAATTCGCCCCGCCTCACGGACGACTCGCACGAGCTCAGGGATCTTCTGCTCCGTCTCGGTGCGCGCCCCCGCGGCATGGAAGATCTGCTCCCTCACGACCGTGCCCTGCACGTCGTTCGCGCCGAAGTGCAACGCGACCTGCGCGAGCGGCAGGCCCATCATGATCCAGTAGGCCTTGACGTTCGCGATGTTGTCGAGCAGGAGCCGCGACACCGAGATCATCTTCAGGTCGTCCGAACCGGTCGTGTGCTTCCAACCGCGCCGCTCGAAGACGGTGTTCTCCGGATGGAACGCGAGCGGGATGAACGCGAGAAAGCCGCCTGTCTTGTCCTGCTGCTCACGCAGCCGCAGGAGGTGGTCGACACGCTCCTCGTAGGTCTCCACGTGCCCGTAGAGCATCGTGCAGTGCGTCGGGATCCCGAGCCGGTGCGCCGTGTCGTGTGTGTGGAACCAGAAGTCCGGATGCTCCTTACCCGGAGCGACCAGCCGGCGCACGCGGTCGGCGAACACTTCCGCGCCGCCGCCTGGCAGCGAGCCGAGCCCGGCCGCCTGCAACTGACGCAGCACCTCCTCGTGGGTGAGCCCGGAGAGCTTCGTCATGTGGTGGATCTCGCTCGCTGTGAAGAGCTTCAGGTGCACATCGGGCAGGGCCTCGTGCAACGAGCGGACGATGCCGACGTAGTAGTCGAAGTCGACGTGCGGGCTCTCGCCGCCCACCATGTGGATCTCGGTGAACCCTGTGAGCTCGTGCTGGTGGATCGCGTCCTCGACGAGCTCGTCCGGCGTGTACGTATAGGCGTCGGATTGTTTGTTCGTCACCGCGAAGGCGCAGAACTTGCACTTCACCCGGCAGACGTTGGTCTGGTTCAAATAGAGGTTCTGGACGAAGTAGACGCGGTCGTCGCCTCCGCGCACGCGCCGCGCGAGATCGGCGAGCTCGCCCAGCGCCAGAGTGTCGTCGCTCTCCATCAACGTCACGCCGTCCTCGAAGTCGAGGCGCTCTCCGGCTTCCACCTTGTCGCGGATCGGAGCGAGCAGGTCGGTGCGTTCCAGCAGGGCCACTAACGTTCCCGGTCCACGACGGCATAGGTCAGGGATTCGAGCTCTTCGCGATGCAGCTCGCCGTTGAGACACGCGCGAGCGTTGCGCGCATACGCAAGTGCGACCTCGCGGCTCTCCTCGATCGCCCCTGTCGAAGCGACCCGCAACAGCGCACCTTCCAGCTGGGATCTACCCGCAAGCGCCTCGCGCACGGCCTCGTCCCGCTGCGCAGCGAGCAGCAACGGCAGCGTCGGCGTCCCCTCGCGCAGATCGGTGCCGGCGATCTTCCCGGTCTCGATCGTGACGCCCGAGCAGTCGAGGATGTCATCGGTGATCTGGAATGCGACGCCGAGCGCGAGCCCGAAAGCGCCTGAGCCGCCGGCCAAGCGGCACGCCGCCTCGAACAGCTTTCCCGTCTTCAGCGTGCAACGTTCGAGGTACGCCTCGATGCTCGTGTCCGGATCGAAGCGCTGGGAACGCTGCAGGGCCTCGCCCCGCGCAAGGCAGAGCGTGGCGTTCGCCAGCACGGCCACCGCATGCGTGTCTCCGGTCGCGGCCACCTCGGCGAACGCGCGGGCAAAGAGATAGTCGCCGGCCGCGCGCGCCGCCTCAGGGCCGTGCGCCGACCAGGCCGACGCGTGCCCGCGCCGTAGACGCGCGCCGTCGATCAGGTCGTCATGCATCAAGGTCGCCAGATGGACGAGCTCGACCGCGATTCCTGCGACGACCGGCGGCGCGGATCCGGGCGGTGTGGAGAGGTACACGAGCAGCGGGCGCAGCCGCTTGCCCCCGGCGGCGAGCGCCTCCGCGCCCACGTCGGCGACGACACCTCGATATGCGCCGACGGCCTGCTCGAGCCGCTCCTCCAGATCGCCGAGATAGGCGTCGAGGCCCGGCGCGTCGCGAATCTCGGCCAGTGCGCTCATTCAACATCCGCCGTATGCAGCGCGACGATCCCGCCCGCGAAGAGCCGCACCCGAACGTCGCGGAACCCCGCGGCCGCGATCATCTCGGCGAGCTCAGCCGGACCGGGGAACCGACGGACGCTGGCGGGCAGGTACGTGTACGCGGATCCACCTGGAATCAGCTTGCCTAGCAACGGTACGACTCCGTCGAACCACAAGCGGTAGAACGGCGCAAGAGGACCGCGCGGGCGCGTGATCTCGAGGATCCCCACCCGCCCGCCGGGACGAAGAACTCTTCGGAGCTCGGAGAGCGCGCGCTGCAGGTCATCGACGTTACGCACGCCGAAGCCGACCGTCGCCGCATCGAAGCTCGCGTCGGCGAACGGCAGCTCCAACAGATCTCCGCGGATCCACTCGAGCTCAGGCGCCTTGCGCCGTGCGCGCTCGAGCATCGGCTCCGAGAAGTCGAGGCCCGTCACGCGTCCACCGGCGCGTGCAGCAGCGACCGCAAGATCGCCGGTCCCACAGCACGCATCGAGCACGGCGTCGCCCGGCCGGACGACCGCCTCGGCCGTCAGCCGTCGCCAGCGCCGATCGAGGCCCGCCGTCATCGTCCGGTTCATGGCGTCGTAGACGGGCGCGATGCGGTCGAACATGCGCCGGACTGCGTCCGGCGCCAACTGGCCGGATTGGTAGTTGGTGCTCATTCTCCCCATCTCTTCACGAACTCGCTGTCCAACCCGAGCTGATCGAGAGCGCGGCCGACCATGAAGTTGACGAGGTCGTCGACCGTTTCGGCTCCGTGGTAGAAGCCCGGGGCGAGGAACAACACGGTCGCGCCGGCTTCCTTGATCGCGAGCATGTTGCGCAGGTGGATCAGGGACAGTGGCGTCTCGCGCGGCATCACCACGAGCTTCCGTTCTTCTTTCAGCGCCACCGACGCCGCACGGTGGATCAGGTTCGACATCGCGCCGGAGGCGATCGTCCCGAGCGTGCCCATCGAGCAGGGGCAGATGACGTAGGCGTCGACCTTTGCCGAGCCGCTTGCGTAGGGCGCCTTCCAGTCGTTCGGCTCGTAGACCGTCACGTTCCCGCCCCGGGCGTGCTCGAGCAGGCGCGTGAGCGTCTCGTCCCGCGAAAGCCTCGGATTGCCGTAGAGCTCCGTTGCGAGCACTTCGATGCCGGCGCTCGACGCGCAGATTCCGAGCTCCACATCGGCCCCGGCGAGCGCCTCGACGAGCCGAGCCGTATAAGGAGCGCCCGAGGCGCCCGTTATGCCGAGGAAGATTCGCACCGCGGGCCTATTTCGGGCCCTTGGAGGCGAGGAGGAACGTCGCCAGCTGGGATAGCTGCTGGTCGTCGAAGCCGAACTTCGGCATCACGTTGTTGCCGAACTTGGACGGGTCGCGAATGTATTGCATCAAGAACTGCTTGGTGCGCCCCTTCGTACCTTCGGCGCTGAGATCAGGCGCACCCTGGTTCGAGCTGCCCGTGCCGAGATAGGTGTGACACGCGGTGCAACCGGAACTGGCGAAGATCTTGGCGCCGGCGATCGCCTCGGCGTTCCCGGCAAAGCCTTGCCGTTGGGCCCAGGCCGGCACGGCCTGCACGACCTCGCTCGCGAGCGCCTCCTTCGCAGTCGCCCCCTTGTACGTCAGGACGCCCATCGAGAGGACGACGAGGATCGCGCCGATGACGGCAACCGGCCGCCGCGTGAGCCGCCGCTCCATCCGTCGGTCGATGAACGGGAGCAGAAACGCGATGATGAGCAAGACCGTCGGGATCCCGACCGTCCCGAGGATGACCGAGTCCGGCCACTTGAAGATCCGGAGCAGGTAGAAGAGGAAGTAGAAGTACCAGTCCGGGCGCGGGACGAAGTTCGTCGTCGCCGGATCGGCGGGCTCGGAGTAGCGCGGCCCGAGTAGGCAGGAGTCGCCGCTGCCGCACGTGTTGGGGTCCGATCCGGACGTGAAGTACCAGACGGCCGCGAGCCCGATGATCACGGAGACGACGACGAGGCTCATAACCGTGTCCTCGAACATCGCGTACGGATAGAAGGGCTTGCCGCGCTTCTTGACGTCCTCCTTGTACTTCGCGAACTGTCGACGCCACTCGTCGGTAGTCGCCACTAGACGTCACCTCCGTTGCGGCGCCAGCCGCTGCGCGCGGCCGGCTGCGTCAGCCCACTCCGTCCGTTGGTCGCAGGCTCGTCGTCGTAGTCCGAGCCGGCGGCCTCGTGCGACCAGGGCGGCGAGGACACGCCGAGCCGGATGACGAGATAGAGATGTAGCCCGATCAGCGCGAAGATCAGGCCGGGAATGAGGAGCATGTGCAGGGAGTAGAAACGGGCGAGCGTGTCACCGCCGATCTCGGAGCCGCCGCGTAAGAAGTCCGCGAGGAACGGCCCGAGGAACGGCGCGGTGCCGTTGAGGTTGATGCCGACGACCGTTGCCCAGTAGGCCGTTTGATCCCAGGGAAGCAGATAACCGGTGAAGCCCTCGAGCATCCCGACCGAGAGGAGCGTCACGCCGATGATCCAGTTCAGCTCGCGCGGATACTTGTACGCGCCGAACAGGAACACGCGCGCCATGTGGAAGAACATCAGGATGATGAAGACGCTGGCGCCCCACTTGTGCATGCCGCGCACGAGCCAGCCGAGCGTCAAGTCGTTCGTGATGTGCTGGATGGATTGGTACGCGTTCTGCGGATCGGGCTTGTAGTACATCGCCAGGATCACGCCGGTGAGCGCCTGCACGAGGAAGGCCGTCAGCGTCGCGGACCCGAGTGTGTGCCACCAGCCCGTGTCACCCGGGACCTTGCGGAAGAGGAAGTATTTGATCCCGCCGACCAGGCCGGAGCGTTCTTCGAGCCAGTCGATCGGATAGTTGATCGCTGCCTCCAACTGGCGGCGCCGGGCGGACTTCTTGGTGCGCGTGGCCGTGGCCATCAGTGCGGCGGCTGCAACGGGTAGAGGATCTGCTCCCAGCCGTCGACGTGCTGGCCCGGGCCCGTGAGCTTGTACTTGTAGATCAGAGCGTCTTTCCCCTCGCCCTTCACGTGCGACACGCTGTACGGCTTGCCAAGGACCAGGTGGCCGTCGACGATCGCGAACTCGTAGCGGTCCAGCGCGCGAACCGGCGGGCCGGAGACCCGATTGCCCTCGACGTCGTACTGGCCGCCGTGGCACGGGCAGCCGTAGCCGCCGGCGGGAATCGCCGGGATCATCGTGATCCGCTGGCCGTTCTTACCGTCGACGTCCTTCGTCTGGTTGTCCTGCACCGGCCCGTTCGGTTGCACGGGGCAGCCGAGGTGCGCGCAGCGGTTCGAGATGATCGTGAAGCTCGGCTCGCCGTTCAGGACACCGTTGTTGCGGATGTACGCGGTGCGGTGCGACACCTCGCCGGCGTCCGGATGCATGAAGAACTTCGTCACGAACCACTGGCCCTCAGTGAAGTTCCCCAACGGGCCCAGGTCGACCTTCGGATACCCCTGCCCCTTGAACGCCGGGACGATCATGAAGCCGATCGCAGGCACCGTCACGAGACCACCGATGACGCCGCCCAGCCCGAGTGTCGCGCCCTCGAGGAACCGGCTGCGCGGAAAGCGCTCGCCGGGCTCGGGCTCGGGCATTGCCGCCTCGCCCCGATCGGCCGGGATGGCCGGCGCAGGGGTCGACTCGCGCGGACCGCCGCTCTCAGGCTCGATCGCCCCGACCGGCTCCCCTCGAAATTCCTTCGTGGCAGCCCGGGCCCAGAAGAAGCCGCTGACCACCGCGATCGCCACGCCGATCGGCACGATCACCATCGGGTTGATGATCAGCCCGACGAGGATGCACGCGATCCCCGCCGCAAACCCGATCGGATAAAGCGAAGGACCCGGGGAATGCGGCCGGTCCCCGTGCTGAGGTTCCGTCACCGAGCCTCCCCCTCTTGGGTCACCACTACTGGATTCAATCCCCGCCCTGTTCCGTGTGTCAACGACGTATCAATCGGCGCAACGGGCGGGAACTCTGACGGATTCGCCCGTTCCCTGCACGGGTGTCGAGCGAGATCCCGTACTCCTCCCAGCGCCGATCGACGAGCGCCTGGACTTCGGGAGTCATCTGGATCTCGGGCGGCCACTCCCGGGTGCCCTCGTCGGGCCCCTTGTGGGTGGCGTCGATTCCCATCTTCCCGCCGTAGAACTGGCGCGTCGGGGCGTGGTCGAGATGGTCGAGCGGCCCCTCGGTGAGCAGCACGTCCCGGGCTGGATCGACGTTCGCACCAACGCGGAACATGACCTCTTGGTAGTCGTGCACGTCGACCCATTCGTCGACCACCACCACCGCTTTGGTCAGGCTCAACATCCCGAGCCCCCAGATCGCGTGCATGACTTTCTGGGCGTGGCCCGGGAAGGCCTTGCGGATCGAGACGATGCAGCAGTTGTGGAACGCGCCTGCCACCGGCAGGTCGTAGTCGACGATCTCCGGGACGGTCATCCTGATCGCAGGCAGGAAGATCCGCTCGGTCGCCTTGCCGAGCCAGGCGTCCTCCTGCGGCGGCTTGCCGACGACGATCGAGGGATAGATCGCGTCGCGGCGCATCGTGATCGCGGTGAGCCTGAAGACCGGGAACGGCTCGAGCGGCGTGTAGTAGCCGGTGTGGTCTCCGAAGGGCCCCTCCTCGGTCAGCTCGTCCTTGTCGATGTAACCCTCGAGAACGATCTCCGCGTTCGCCGGCACCTCGAGATCGACCGTCTTCGCCTGCACGAGCTCGACGGGCTCGCCGCGCAGAAACCCGGCCAGCATCAACTCGTCGATGTGCTTCGGCAGCGGCGCGCTCGCCGAGTACGCCGTGACCGGGTCGAGGCCGAGTGCGACGGCGACCTCGATCTTGCCGTCGGTGGCGAGATAGTCCGCGCGCCCGTCCTTGTGGATCTGCCAGTGCATCGCCGTCGCGCGCGGGCCGAGTTTCTGCATCCGGTACATGCCGACGTTGCGCGTGCCCGTCTTCGGATCCTTCGTGATGACGGCCGGCAGCGTGATGAACGGCGCAGCGTCGTCGGGCCAGCACTTCTGGATCGGGAGCAGGTCGAGCGAGGCGTCGTCGCCCTCGAGCACGATCTCCTGGCTCGGCGCGCGCCGGACCGTCTTCGGCCGCGAGTCGGCGATCGACTTCAGCTTCTGCAGGCCGCGCACCTTGTCGACAAGCCCCGACGGCGGTTGCATCTCGAGCACGTCGGCGAGCCTGGACGCAACATCGTCGAGCGACGGCGCGTCGAACGCCATGCACATCCGCCGCTCGGTGCCGAACTGGTTGATCAGCAGCGGATGCTTGGAGCCCCTGACGTTCTCGAACAGGAGCGCGGGCCCGCCCGCCTTCACGGTACGGTCGGTGATCTCGGTGATCTCGAGGTCTGGATCGACCTCGGCGGCGATGCGAACGAGCTCGCCCTCGCGCTCGAGGAGCGCGATCCACGCGCGCAGATCGGAGGGCGGCGCCATCCCGTCAGTCTAGGCGCACATCCAGGCCGCACCCTCCTCGAGCGAGAGCGAGCGACCTGCCTCGCGACCGGTTTCGAACGCGGCGTCTGCGAGCGCCAGCACTTCGCGCTGAAGCCGCTCGAAGTCACGCGGCCACGGACCACCTGGAACGAAGGCGGCGGCAGTCTCGACGGCGCCCCAGATCCGCCCCGCCTCCTCGGACCGCGACTGGTGCAGAAGCGCTAGCGCGAACTGGCTGAGGTACCACGAGAGCCCAACGCGATCGCCGAGTTGGAGAGCCAGATCGACGGCTTCGTGCAGAAGTCCCCGCGCGTCGCCGATGCGCCCGTCCGCGATCGCCACCTCCGCGAGCGCGCTCAGCGTCCCTGCTCGCCACCAGCGCCAGCCGATTTTTCCGGCCAGCTCGGCGCTCTCCTCGAGCAGCGCCAGGCCTCCCCGGCGATCACCCGACTGGAGTGCGATTGCGCCGAGCAGGGCCATCGGCTGCACAGCACCCTTGTCGTTGGCGAGCCGCCGGTGAAGCTCGAGACTCCGTTCGCTCAGCGCGCGCGCCTGCTCGACGTCACCGCGGATGAGCGCGGAGATCGACAAGCGGTGCAGCAGCACCGCGATGCCGTGTTCGTCCCCGAGCTGTTCGTACTCGGCGAGGCTCTCTTTCCAGAGGCGCTCGGCGAGGTCGAACTCGCCGGCGAAGCTTGCTGAGCTGCCGAATGAGCGCAGCGCGCGAGCACGCAGGAGAGGCGGAGCCGCATCCGCACGCTCGAGGAACGCGCTGAACCAGCGCGTTGCCTCGGTGGTGTAACCCAGGACCCAAAATTGCTCCAGAGCAACGAGGAGATCGAGCCCGAATTCCGTTTCACCGGTCTCCAGCGCCCAGGCGAGGGCTGCGCGCAGGTTCGAAGCCTCGGGAAGGACGATCTCAGGGCGCTGCTCGGCCGCGACATCCGTGTCGAGGCAGGCGCTGACGGCGAGCGAGTGGTAATACCTGGCATGCCGTGCGCGCAGCTCGGCCACGTTGTCGAGCTCGGCAAGACGTTCCGACGCGAGCTCGCGAATCGTTTCCAGCATGAGGAAACGGGTGCCGACGAGCGCCTTCACGAGACTCGCCTCGACCAGAGCGTCAAGGGTCTCGACGGTGCAGTCTGCGACGCTCTCGGCGGCGTCGAGCGAGAACTGTCCGGAGAAGACCGCGAGCCGCGCGAAGAGCGCGCGCAGATCCTCGGGTAGAAGGTCGTAACTCCACTCGATCGTCGCGCGGAGCGTGCGCTGCCGCTCGGGCGCATTCCGCGCGCCTCCGGTTAGAAGCGGCAGACGCCGATCGAGCCGCTCGAGCAGCGCCGCGGAGTCGAGCGAGCGCAAACGCGCAGCAGCTAGCTCGAGCGCGAGCGGGAGCCCGTCGAGGCGGCGACAGATCTCCTTCGCGTTCTCGTCCGGCTGGAAATCTCTACGCACCGAGCGGGCGCGCTGGACCAGCAGCTCCAGTGCGTCCGTTTCCGGCAACGGATCGACTGCGAACTCGCACTCGCCGTGAACACGCAGCGGCGCGCGGCTGGTCGCCAGAACCTTCGCGGAATCGCCGGCTTCGAGGAGCGCAGCGACCTCGGAGGCCGCACCGAGTAGATGCTCGAAGTTGTCGAGGAGCAAGAGCGCTCGGCGGCCGGCCAGCTCTTCTAACTGAGGAACACCGGCGGTTCGGGCGATCGCCGGCCGGACGAGCTCCGGAGCGGACAGCGAGGCAAGCGGAACGAAAAAGACACCGCCGGGGAAGTCTTCGAGAAGCTCAGCACCGACCTGAAGACCCAACCGCGTCTTGCCGCTCCCTCCGGGACCGGTCAGCGTGACGAGCCGTTCGGAGTCCGTCAGCATCGCCGTCAGCTCGGCGAGCTCCGTCTCGCGGCCAACGAGCGGATTCGACGCGACCGGGAGGTTCGTCGTGTTGAGGCTCTTCAGCGGGGGAAAATCACCGTCGCCTAACTGGTAGATGCGCTCGGGCGCCGTCAGGTCCTTGAGCCGGTGGTGGCCGAGGTCGCGTAACCCGTGGACGGCGGCAAGATCACGTGCCGACTGCGAGACGAGGACCTGGCCGCCATAGCCGACAGCGGCGATGCGGGCTGCGCGATGGACGTCGATGCCGACGTAGCCCTCCTCGGTGACGAGGGGCTCGCCCGTGTGGAGCCCCATGCGCACGCGGACCGCGCCGGGCTCGAGCGCAGCCTGTCCGTCGGCAGCCGCGGCAAGCGCGTCCGAGGCTCTCGCGAAGGCGACGAAGAACGCGTCTCCCTGCGTGTCCACCTCAACGCCGCCGTGCCGTGCGAAGCATTCGCGCAGCGCCTTTCGGTGCTTGCCGAGCGCGCCGGCGTAGGCGTCGCCGAGCTCGTGCAGCAGCCGCGTCGAACCCTCGACGTCCGTGAAGAGAAAGGTGACTGTGCCGGTGGGCAGCTGGGCCACACCGTGATGATGCGCCGACTCGAGGCGAAGGTCTAGCGGCGCCGGTGGCGCAGCCAGTGCGTGGTCTCGCCGAGAACGATCACGCCGACGAAGATCAGGCCGACGATCAGCATGCCCGTGATGACCTTCTTGCCCTCGGTCGCGGCATCCTCGGCCGCCAGGAACTGGAGCAGCGCAAGCATCGGCGTGACTCTAACTCAGGCGCGCGCGATGGGTCGCTAGTGCACTCTCGACAGCGGCGTCCCCCGCCCGAGTCCGGGCGAGACGCTCGAGCGGACCGGGATCGTTGTCGAGGCGAAGGGACGACCGGCCGTCATCCAGCTCGCCGCGGCCAAGCGCCGCAGCAGTCGCCGCCCATACTGGTCCGTCACCAACAATTTCCTCTGCACGCAGGTACGCGCAGAGCGCAATCAGCTCGGCGAGATCGCTGACCGCCTCGACCGTGCCGCCCTCCTCGACGCGCACAAGCCCGTGTGCATAGAGGTAGTCCCCGAGGAGCAGCGCCGCGTCCTGGTCGTCCGGTTCGAACAGGCGCGGACGGCCGTAGTGCAGGAGGTACCCCTCGTAGATCGTCTCGATCCCGAGCGCGTACCGCGGTTCGCCGAGCAGCGAGAAGACCGCAGCTCGTTCCTGCTCTTCGCGCGGGCGCAAGGCCGCCGTCCACAGGGCGCTCTCCTGCCCTGCGTCCGAGGCGATCGTGTCCCAGAGATCAGCCGTCGAAATCTGCAACGGCCTGGATGGTCCGGTCGATCTCCTCGTCGCCGTGGGCGAGCGAGACGAACATGGCCTCGAACTGGCTCGGGGCGATGTAGATCCCACGTTCGAGGAGGTGGCGGAAGAGCGCGCCGTAGCGATCGGTGTCTGAACGCTGTGCGTCGCCGAAGTTGCGAACGGGCCTGTCGGTCATGAAGAGCGTCGCCATTGCGCCGACGCGCTGGACGCGGCCGTACGGCGCCAGCCCGGACTCGAGTCGCGCGCCGCGTTGCTCGAGCTGCTCGTAGACAGACGGATCGCGGAGACGTCTGAGCACGGCGAGCCCCGCCGCAGTGGCGAGTGGATTTCCCGACAGGGTGCCGGCCTGGTAGACGTCACCGCTCGGCGCGAGGCGATCCATGATCTCGGCTCGGCCGCCGAACGCGGCCAGCGGCAGACCGCCGCCGACGATCTTCCCCAGGATGGTGAGATCGGGCATCACGCCGAACAGTTCCTGCGCGCCGCCACGCGCAATCCGGAAGCCCGTGATGACCTCGTCGAACACGAGCAGAGCTCCCGAGGCGTCGCAGACGCGGCGCAGTGCTTCGAGGAAGCCCGGTTCGGGAGGGACGACGCCCATGTTCCCCGCAACGGGCTCGACGATGATCGCCGCGAGACCCTCGCCGTACTCGGCGACGGTCGACGCGACCGCATCGATGTCGTTGTACTTGCACACGATCGTGTCCTTCGTCGTCGCCGGCGGCACGCCGGGGCTGGACGGCAAGCCGAGCGTCGCAACACCCGAGCCGGCACTCGCGAGCAGCGCATCGACGTGGCCGTGGTAGCAACCCGCGAACTTGAGGATTCGGTCGCGGGCGGTGAACGCGCGGGCCAGGCGGGCGGCGCTCATGGCCGCTTCGGTCCCGGAAGAAACGAGGCGGACCTTCTCCACCCAGGGAACCGCGTCGACGATCTCCGCTGCAAGGTCGACCTCGGCCTCCGTCGGCGCGCCGAAGCTCGTCCCGCGCTCGGCCGCAGCGCGCACCGCTGCAACCGTCTCCGAATCGGCGTGACCGAAGATCAACGGGCCCCAGGACATGACCCAGTCGACATAACGGTTGCCCTCGACGTCCTCGAGATACGCGCCCTCGCCGCGACCGACGAACAACGGCTCGTCGAGCCCGACCGCGCGCATCGCGCGGACGGGCGAATTCACGCCGCCGGGAATGAGATCGAGCGCGCGGCGGAAGAGCTCGCTGCGCGTCTTCAGAGCCAGGTGGCGAGCTCCTTCGTCCAGTAGGAGAGGACGAAGTCCGCGCCGGCGCGCTTGATGGCCGTCAGCGACTCGAGCGCGGCCTGCCGTTCGTCGAGGAATCCCTTCGCCGCAGCGGCCTTCACCATCGCGTACTCACCGGAGACGTTGTACGCCGCCAGCGGTAGGTCGAATCGCTCCCGGGCCGCCCGGATCACGTCGAGGTAAGGAAGCGCCGGCTTGATCATCAGGACGTCTGCGCCCTCGGCCACGTCCTGCTCGCACTCCCGCAACGCCTCGCGCACGTTCGCGGGGTCCATCTGGTAGCCACGCCGATCGCCGAACGCGGGCACCGACTCGGCAGCCTCTCGGAACGGCCCGTAGAAGGCGGAGGCGTACTTCGCCGAGTAGGCGATGATCGGCGTGTCCGGCAGCTCCTCACGGATCGCACCGACGCGGCCGTCCATCATGTCGCTCGGCGCGACGACGTGCGCACCTGCTTCGACGTGACTCCGCGCCGTGCGCACGAGCAACTCGAGCGTCGCGTCGTTGTCGATCTCCTCGGCGTCGCCGATGACTCCGCAATGGCCGTGCGAGGTGTATTCGCAGAGGCACACGTCCGTGATCAGCACGAGGTCAAGACCCTGAAGTGCTCGCAGTGCGCGCTGCACGATGCCGTCCTCGTCCCAGGCGCCCGAGCCTTCCTCGTCCTTCTCGTCAGGAATGCCGAAGAGAATCACGGCCTTGACGCCGAGATGAACGAGCTCATCCGCTTCCGCGCCGAGCGAATCGACGGAATGACGCGCGAGGCCGGGGAGATCCGAGTTGGCGAGCGGCTCGGGCCCGACGAAGAGCGGCATCACGAAGTCGTCGAGGTCGAGTCGCGTCTCGCGGACGAGCCCGCGCAGCCCGCTGGTCCGTCGCAGCCGCCTCAGGCGAGTGACTGGAAAAGTGCTCACTCCTACAGCCTAGACCCGAAGGGCTGGGGTCAGACCCTTGCTCTTCGGGACGTCTCCGCTCAGGCCAGGAGCCGCCGCGTGGCGACTCGGGCGAGGCCCCCGAACACGAGGCCGAGGCCGGCCAGCCACAGAAGCTCGCGGAAGACCTCCCCCCAAGGGCTCGCGTCGTAGAGCGAAGCCGAGAAGTAGCGCACCGCGTGGGCGAACGGCAGCCCGTCGCTCAGCCACCCCGCGACGGGGACGACCTCGCGCGGGACGAGGCCGAGGAATACGACGGGCATCACGACGAGGACGGCGACGAGCGACGCGGTGCGCGTCTCGCGTGCGAGCGCTCCGAGCAATGCGCCGAGCGCCCCCAACGCCGCGCCGGCGACCAGGAGGCCGGCCGCAAGCAGAGGTAGGCGCTGCCACGGCTCTCCGCCCGCAACGCCGCCGGCCTCGACGATCACGCCGAAGACGAGCGCGATCGCCAGCCCGAGCGCGAGCGCCACGACCGCTGCGAGCGCCACTTTCGCGGACACCAATTCGCCCATCGAGATCAGCCCTCGTCTCAGCCGGCCGATCGCGTTCTCGTCCCGCTCGCTCGCGATCGCGCCGGCCGCGAGCAGCAACGCCAGGAATGTGATCGTCAGCGCCAACGCGTAGGACTGCACCTGCGCGGAGAGGAGGGAGCTGCGCGAATCCTCGTGCGCCCGCTCGAGCCCGATCGGATTCGCAGTTGCTCCGAGCAGGCTGCCCGTCTGCGCCAGCGCGACACCTGCGATCCGGGCGAACTCGGCAATCCGGTCGCGCTGCGGGCCGGGCGGCAACGTCTGCAGCAGTTTCTCCATCCGCGCCAAACCGAGGACGTCGTAGGTGCGGCCGCCGAACTCCGCGCGGCCCCCGGTCACGATGAGCTGCACGTACTTCAAGTCGGTCCGGACGTATGCCGTCTGCAACTGGCGGTTGAGCCCGTAGACCAGCGCCTGCACCTGCTGGGTCACGCGCGAGGAGATCCCACCGCGCGTGACCTGGTAGACGAGGCTCGGCGAATGGAGGCCGCTCTTCAGGTCGGCGAGGAAACCGGGTGGAACGGTCAGCGTCGCCACGACGCGGCCGGTTGCGAGCGCATGGCGCGCCTCGACCGGATCCATCCGGACGAGATGGACGTTCTTGCCGACCTCGTCGATCGCGTCCTGGATCCGAAACCGGTGCCCACCGACCGAGACCAGCTGCGGTAGGTGATCCTCGTCGACGAGCGCGACGCGCGGCTTCGAGCTCCCGTAGCCGGCAACCAGTCCGACGAGCCCTGCGACGAGCAGCGGATAGGCGATCAGGACGCCGAGCAGGAGGGGCGAGCGCACGAGCACACGCAAGTCCTTCTGCAAGACGAGTGCCGAGCGCCTCAGGTGAAGATCTCCTCGGCGTGGAGCTCGCGGTACTCAGCGGTCGGCCCCACGAACGTCAGCCGCCCTCGCTGCAGCACTGCGACGCGGTCGGCGTACAGCTCGAGCTCTTCCAGGTTCTGCGTCGCGAACACCACGGAGCCGCCTTCGTCCCGCAGCGCGGTCACCGTCTCCCAGAGCCGGCGCCGCTGACCCGGGTCGAGCGCTGCGGTCGGCTCGTCGAGGAGCAGCACACGGGGACTGCCGAGTAGGCCAAGCGCGACGTTGAGCCGTTGGCGGTTCCCGACCGACAGCGTGTGCGCAGGCCGGTCCGCTGGGATCTCGAACCGGACGAGGAGTTCCTCCGCCACCCCAACGTAATGGGGCTCGCCTTCGAGTCGCCCGAACAGCTCGAGGTTTTCTCGGGCCGTCAAGCGGTCGTAGAACGCGGCGCGCTGCGGCACCCAGCCGACCCGGACGCCGTCGACACGCTTGATCGTCCCGTCGCTCGGCTCGAGCGCGCCGGCGAGCAGAGCCAGCAAGGTCGACTTCCCCGCGCCGTTCGGGCCGATCAGCGCGAGCGCCTCGCCGGCTCGAACGTCGATGCCGGTGGGCTCCAGCGCGACCTGCGAGCCAAAACGGCGCGCGACCTGGCGCGCGCGCAGGACGGTGTCGCTCAACGCCTCGCCGCAGCCGGAGGAGGCTTCGCTTCTTCCAAACCGACTTCGACCGGGAGTGCCTTCGTGTCGTCCCAGGGCTCGAGCCCCAGGCGTTCGTGGAAGAACTCCCACGTCGCGCGGGCAGCGGCAAGCAGCGGCAAAGCGATCAGTGCGCCCGGCAACCCGTAGATCTCGCCGCCGGCGAGTAGGCCGAAGATGACGAGCAACGGATGCAGGCGCAGCGCGCTCCCCATCACGTTCGGAACGACGACGTGACCTTCCACCTGATGGATCGCGAGGAACAGGAGCGCGACCCAGATCGCAGAGACGGGATGGACGACGAGCGCGTAGAGGAACGGCGGAATCGACCCGAGCCACGGTCCCAGGTACGGAATGAGCTCGGTGATCGCGACAAACGCGCCGAAGAGCAGCGCGTACTTCTGCCCGTGCGGAAGCCAACCGAGCACGCCGAAGAGCCACAGTCCCACGCCCGCGCTCGTGCCGATAATCAGCGAGACGAGTGACTGTCCCTTCACGTAGCTCGTCAGCGACTGCTCCATGCGGCGCAGCAGCGGCTCTGAGCCGGGCTCGGGCGGAAACCTTCTGTTGATCCGCCGTTCGAGCTTGGGAAAGTCGAGCAGCATGTAAATCGACACGACGAGGACGACCACCACGCTGAAGAGCAGCTTCCCGATCGAGATCGCCGCGCCCTCGAGGAAAGTGACCACATCGTTCGTGTACTTGCCAATGTCGTGCTTGCGGATGTCGCGCACGAGCTTGTGGCCGCGATTCTCGACATTGATGGTGCCCAGACGATGCGTGTCGAGCCAGTGCTGCAGACGGTTCACGTCGCGATCTGCGTCGACGACGCCGGTTCGTCCGTTCACGTTCGTAAAGTAGGAATCCACCCGTTTCGCGGCCGTCTTCGTCTCACTGACGACCACGGTCCCGAGAGCCCCAATGGCGGCGATCAACGTAACCGCGAAGACGAGGTACACGAACGCGACTGCGAAGCCGCGAGGTATTCGGACCCTCTGTACCAGCCGAACGACCGGGCTCAGCAGCAGCGCTATCAGCAGCGCCACGAGGAACAGAAAGACGACGTGACGGACCGCGCCCGCCATCACCCAGAGAAACAGCAACAGGACCGGGAACCCGGCCAGCTGGATCCAGCGCGGGATCTCGATCTTGGCCCTGCCGGGCATGCGGGTGATCGTACAGCCGACGTCCTACGGTTCCCGGTGCAGCGACCCCCTGATTGGGACTGGGACTGGGCTGAGGACGGCAACCTCGCCCTCGACCGTCACGAAATGTGGGGAGAAACACAGGTGGCTCCGAAGGTTCGACTGTCACAAAGTCGGCCCCCTCATCGGTTGAACGAGGGGTCAGGGTCCGTTACGGTGCCGCGGATGCCGGCCCCCTCCCGCCGAATCCCCGCGGCGCGCCAGCGTCCGCGGGGCGAGCCCATGCCTCACCGGGCGCGGCGTCTCATCGTCCTGACCGTCGTCTGCGGCGTCCTGCTGGGGACGCTCCTGATCACAGCGTTCGGGCAAGGAGCGACGCGCGAGCCCTCTCAGGCGCTGCCGGGCCCGGCCAGCCGGCTGCTGCCGGTCGGACCGCCGACGCCGCTCACGGTCGCCCTGCACAGCGGGCTGCGCATCCAGTTGCCGATCGCACAGAGCCGCGTCACCGCGATCGGCTACCACTCCTCCGGCGTTTCGCGCTGTCAGTTCCATCGGCCACGACGACCATTCCGGCGTGCTGTGAATAGCCGATGCCGACGCCCCCTCCGTTGTGGATCGAAATCCAGGAAGCCCCCGCCGCCGTGTTGACGAGCGCGTTGAGAAACGCCCAATCCGCGATCGCGTCGCTGCCATCGAGCATGCCTTCGGTCTCGCGAAACGGTGAAGCGACCGAGCCGGTGTCGAGATGGTCGCGGCCAATGACGATGGGCGCCTTGATCTCGCCGCGTTTCACCAGATCGTTCA
>JALYLY010000037.1 GCA_030773975.1 Actinomycetota bacterium
CGCCCGTGCTCTGCGCACGGGTGCGACTGAGGACAACGGCTGGCGCCGCGTTCTCGCACGTCGGGGGCCTGGAGGATGGTGCCGGAGCAGCCACAACTAGATCTCGATGCTACCCGCACCGATGAACGTCGCGAGGCTGCGCAGCGGCTTCTGAACAGACACCGGCTTCACGCCCGGCTCCCACCAGATGCCCTTGATGCGCAGAACGCCCGTCTTGCGGTCGAGCACGGGATCGATCCGGCCGATCAGCCGATCGCCTTGCAGCATGGGGAGGACGTAGTAACCGTATTCGCGCTTCAGATTCGGCACATACATCTCCAGCCGGTAGCGGAAGCCCCAGAGTGCCTCAGCGCGATCGCGGTCGTGGATGAGCCGGTCGAACGGCGACAGGAACGTCACGCGCTTCGGCACCGGGCCGTCCTCCGCATCGGGATGCGCGCGCCATTCGCCTTTCTCGAACGTCACGCCCAGGGCACGGAAGCCCTTCTCCGCGAGCAGCTGCTTGGCTTCGGGCCAAGACATGCTCTCGGCGTCGGGATACCACCGCTCGGAAAGGTCCCACAGACGCTGGTTCCCCCGGCGTCCGACGATCGCAACAACACCCCGACCCTCGAGCAGCTCGAGCATGAGCGTGACCTTGCGGCTTCCCCACCACGCGTGTGGGTCTCGCGACACCATCAGGTCGGCTTCGATCTCGCGCGAGAGCAACGGTCCGCGCTCCTCGAGCTCGCGCAGCAGGTGCCGCTTGAAGCGCGCGTTCCGCCGCAGGAACTCAGTTCCTCGCTGTTCGAACTTTTGCTTGCCCCGCCGGCGGCGCATGCGCGCGCGGATGAGCGGGAAGTCCTCGATCGGCCAGATGAATGCGCCCCACTCGAACAGCTTGCGCTCTTCCCAAAGCAACCGGTCGAGTTCTGCCGAGTCGTAGGGCCCGAGGCGGCTCCACAGGACGAGTCGTTGCGGGGGTGCGACCGTGGAGATCGGATCGATCTGGAGAAAGCCGAGCCGGCGAACCGTGTCGAGCACGCCGTCGGCGCTGCCGTCGAGGACCTGTGCTCGAACCGCGATCCGGCGCGCCTGTGCGAGGGTGACGGTCTTGAGCTTCACGGAGTTCGCACTCTCCCAGCTACCCGCGCCGCCGCAGCGTGTGCTCGAGGTCGGCTGCGGCCGCGAGGGCGGTGTCGCTCCAGCGCTCGCAGCCGCGGGTTACGACGTGCTCGCGATCGACCCGCACGCCCCGGAGGGGCCGCTCTACCGGCAGACCACTTTGGAGGAGTTGGACGATCCGGGCCCGTTCACTGCGGTGGTTGCCGGGCATGTCCTCCATCACGTTCATCCCCTGGCTCCGGCGCTCGACAAGCTCGCGGCGCTGGCGCCGCACCTCATCCTCGACGAGTTCGCGTGGAATCACATGGACGAGCCCACGATCGACTGGTACGAGTCGCAGCACAGAGTGCTCGTCGCGGCCGGACGCGAGCCCAAGGGGCCTCCCGATCTGGCGGAGTGGCGCGCACGCCATTCCGACCTCCATCCCTACGAGACGCTGCGGGCGGAGATCGACGCGCGCTACGACGAGCGGCACTTCGAGTGGCGTCCGTATTTCTACCGCTGGCTCGAGGGGCCGGCCACGGAGTCGCTCGAGGCCGGTCTCATCGCTGCCGGTGCGATCCGCGCGATCGGGTTCCGCTATGCCGGCGTCAGGAGAGAGACAGAACGCTCACCGGCCGAGTCCCTGTAGTCGGGGCCGAGCCTCTCCTCGAGAACGCGCGCCAGTTCGCCACTGGCAGCGAGCTCTTCGGTGATGTCGGCGCCGCCGATCAGCTCGCCTTTGACGAAGACCTGCGGGATCGTCGGCCAGCCGGAGAGCTCGGACAGCTCCTGGCGGATCGCCGGGTCGGCGAGCACGTCGACGCCCGTGACGGGGGCGCCGGCTTCACGCAGCGCGCGCAACGCACGATCAGAGTTGCCGCACATGACGAACTGCGGCGTCCCTTTCATGAACACGGCGACGGGCTCGTTCTGGATCACGTCCTGGATTCGCTGGCGTAGCTCGCTCATTCGCTGCCTTTCGTCTTGATTCGGAGTTCGTGAATAGTGCCGTCCCGCAGCGGCTCCGCGAGTGCCTCGTTCACGAGGCGATGCTGGTCGAGCAGAGTCAGCCCAGCGAAGCGCGGGCTCGAGACCGTCACCTGGAAGTGGTCGCCGCCCCCTGTGCGATCCTCGACGCTCAATTCGGTCGCGTCCGGGAAGGCGCGCTCGAGCAGGGTCTGGAGCGGCTGAGTCGACACAGCTCCCATGCTAGTGCCCTCCCAGCAATACATGTCGGCTTCTGGCCCGCGATCACGCGGCGCCATAGTCCACCCTCGCCCTTAGCAAGGCAGACCAGCCTTGCTGCGGTTGAGTGCGGCCTCTGGCTTGGTGCTCACGACCCAGAAACTCAGCGGTGTCACCGGCAGGGGTACTAGTTCATCGAGGGATCGAGCGGCATGCGGGCGACCAGCTCGTAACGCCCGCCCTTGCGGCGCAGGACCTCGCTCCAGAGCCGGTCCGGATCGTCAGTGAAGATCGCGTCGGCGTCGGCAGGCTCGATGATCCAGTCGTCGCGCTCGAGCTCGTCCTCGAGCTGTTCGGGGCCCCAACCGGCCACACCCGCGAAGACGCGCGTGCGCTGTAGGTCGGGTGCATGCACTTCGAGCGCTTCTTCGAGGGCGACGAAGCCGACGTCGTCGAGCACCACGATGCCCGCCTCTTCCGGGTCCTCGAACTCCGCGAGTACCGCGACGCCCTCGGGATTGACGGGGCCTCCGACGAACACCGGCTCGTCGACGTCGATGACGGGCGCGAGCTGCGGCACCGCCTCGCCGACCGTCGCCGCCGAGCAACGATTCAGGATCACGCCGATGGCGCCCTCATCGGTGTGGGCCGTGATCAACACGACGGCGCGCTCGAAGTTCGGGTCCATGATCGCCGGTGAAGCGATCAGGAAGTGTCCGGCGAGTGAATCCATGTCCCTAAGTCTGCCTTGCCCGGGGCCGGCAGGCGAGAATCCAGGCCCAGGCCGCCCTCACGCCGCTAATGTGCCCGCCGTGACCGAGGTAGAAGGACAGGTTCGAGACGAGGAGCTCGACGCCGAGCGCGAAGCGCGGCGCCAGCTTGCGCTCGCGCAGATTCGGCAGTATCCGGACCCCGTCCTGCGCATGCAGGCGCCGCCCGTGGAGCAGTTCGACGACGACTTGAGACGCCTCGTCGCACGCATGGGGGAGCTGATGAAGGATGCGAACGGTGTCGGCCTTGCCGCCACGCAGGTCGGAGTGCTTCGCCGCGTGTTCGTCTTCGTGCCGGAAGAGGACACGGTTGCCGTACTCGTCAATCCGGAGATCGTCCGCCGCGGCGACGAGGCCGAAACCGACGACGAAGGCTGCCTCTCGATCCAGGGGGTCACGATGCCGGTCGAGCGGTCCACCTCGGTGCGAATCGAAGGACGCGACGAGAACGGGGAGGAGGTCGCCTACGACCTCGAGGGGACTCCCGCCCGCATCGCGCAACACGAGCTCGACCACCTCGACGGCAAGTTGATCCTGAACCGCACGACGCCGGAGGCCCGCCGCGAAGCGCTCGCGGCGCTGCGGCCCCGGCTCGTCATCCGTTAGATGCAACTCGCCGTCGCAGCGACGGCGCCTTTCGGAGCGGACGTGCTCGAGCGCCTCGCCGCCCGTCACGAGATCACAGCACTGCTGACGCGACCCGATGCCCCGCGCGGCCGAGGACAGAAGACCGGCGCCCCTCCTGCGAAGCAGACGGCCGAGCGGCTCGGTATTCGCGTGCTGCAGCCTGCGCGACCCGAACCGGGGCTCGACCTCGGTGCAGACACGATCGTCGTGGCCGCCTATGGACTGCTGATCCCCGAGGACGTGCTCGAGGAAGGGCTCTGGCTCAACGTGCACCCGTCCCTGCTGCCGCGCTGGCGGGGCGCGGCGCCGGTGGAGCGCATGATCATGGCGGGCGACACGGAGACAGGCGTGACGATCCACCGGACCGTCAAGGAACTGGACGCGGGGCCAATCGCGGCGCAGCGCTCGTTCCCGATCGGCGAGCAGGACGACGCGGGCAGCGTCTACGAGAAGTCGGCCGCGATCGCGGTGGACCTCCTCGACGCCGTGCTGCCCGAACCGGACTTCACGCCGCAGGACGAGGCGGGCGTGACGTACGCGGAGAAGATCACCGCCGCCGACCGAGAGCTCGACTGGGGCGAGCCGGCCGAGGAGCTGCTGAACCGCGTCCGTGCGCTGTCGCCGCACATCGGGGCCCGGGCCGAGCTGCACGGTCGTCCGGTGACGATCTGGAAGGCACGGGTCGCCGGTCGCAGGCTCGAGCCGCTCGAGGTGCAGCCGGACGGAAAGCGACGCATGACGTACGACGAGTTCCTGCGCGGCCTGCGATGACCGCAAGACAGGCGGCGTACCAGGTCGTCCTGCGCGTGTTCGAGGACGACGCCTATGCGGACCGCGTGCTGCGCAGCGCTGCGAAGGATCTCGACAGCCGCGACCACGCGCTCGCGCAGCGGCTCGCGTTCGGGACCGTGCAGCGCGCGCGCACCCTCGATCACGCGATCGACAAGCTCGGGAAACGGCCGGTGCGTAAGCTCGACCCGCCGGTGCGCGCGGCGTTGCGACTCGGCGCCTATCAACTCGGCTACACCGACGTTCCTCCACACGCAGCGGTGAACGAGACGGTCGAGCTCGTTCGCTCCGCACGCCTCGAGCGCGCCGTGCCATTCACGAACGCGGTGATGCGCAGGCTCGCCGAAGGCATCGCGCCTCTGCTCGCCGCCCTCCCCGAGGACAATCCCCGCGCTGCCGCGCTCAAGCACTCGTATCCCGACTGGGTCGCCGAGCTGTGGTGGGAGGAGCTCGGCCCGGAAGAGGCTCTCGCCCTCATGCGCGCGCAGAACGAGCCCCCCGAGCGCGTCGTCCGCCTGAACCGCCGGAAGACCGGGCAGGTCGAAGGCCGGCCCGATCCGGATCTGCCGGATGCGCTGCACGTCGAACGCATCGACGAGGACGCCCTGCGCGCGGGCCTGATCTGGCCGCAGAGCCGCGGCTCCCAGCTTGCCGGAGTCGTTGTCGGATCGCAGCCTGGGGAGCGCACGCTCGACCTCTGCGCCGCGCCCGGTGGCAAGGCCACGCAGCTGGAAGGCGACGTGGTCGCCGTCGAGCTCCATGCTGGCCGCGCCCGCGAGCTCGAGGAGAACTGCAGGCTGCTCGGCGCGGACAACGTCACGGTCGTGAACGCCGACGCGACGAAGCTCCCGCCGGAGCTCACGGGCTTCGACCGCGTCCTGGTCGACGCCCCGTGCTCTGGCCTCGGCGTCCTCGCCGCTCGGCCAGACCTGCGCTGGCGCTCGCGACCGCTGCCAGAGCTCCAGGCCGAGCTCCTGCGGGTGGCGGTGGACCGCGTCAAGCCGGGCGGGACGATCGTCTACTCCGTCTGCACGCTGAATCCCGAGGAGAACGAGGCGATCGTCGACGCCTCCGGTCTGGCGAGCGAGCCGCTCGGGGAGGAGTGGCCGCAGTTCCGACACCCGCGCCGCCCCGAGTTCCTGCTCACGCAACCGCACCTGCACGGCACCGCGGGCTTCTTCATAACCCGCCTCAGAACCTAGACTCGCGAGGTGAGCTGGAACGATTGGGTCAGGACGGTGGAGGTCGAGCCGTCGCTCTACGCGGCCGACTTCTCACGCCTGGGCGAGCAGATCGAAATCCTCTTGCGCACCGGCGTGCGTGTCTTCCACTTCGACGTCGGCGACGGTCACTTCGTCGAGCCGATCACGATGGGCCCGATCGTCCTGCAGTCGATCGCGCCGATCATCCACGCAGGCGGCGCGTTCGTCGACTGTCACCTGATGACGGAGACGCCCGAAAAGCACTTCGCTGCGATCAAGAAGGCCGGCGCTGACAGCGTCACCGTGCACTACGAGGCTTGTCCCGATCTGAACTCGGTCGTGCTCGCGGCGCGCGCGCACGACCTCCAGGTCGGACTCGCGTTCAAGCCGGAGACGAGCGCGGCGTACGCAGCGCACGCGGCGATCTCGTCGCACGTGGACATCGTCCTCTGCATGAGCATCGAACCGGGCTACTCGGGTCAGGAGTTCATGCCCGAGGCGCTCGACCGGATCCGCGTCCTACGCTCGGTCCTGCCGCGCGAGGTGCACGTCCAGGTCGACGGCGGCATCGGCCCGGAGAACATCAAGGCGGTGCGCGACTCGGGCGCGACCCTGTTCGTCGCCGGGACGTCGATCTTCGCCCGCGAGGATCTACCGCGCGCCTACCGTCGGCTTCTCCAAGAGCTCGCGTGAATCTCGAACGCGCGCTCGAGCTCGCGGAGCGCGGACGCGGCACGACGCAGCCGAATCCGGTCGTAGGGGCGGTCGTCGTCCGTGACGGCGAGGTGGTGGGCGAGGGCTGGCACCAGCGCAAGGGCGAGGCGCACGCGGAGGTGATCGCCCTCGAGGCGGCCGGGGAACGCGCGAAAGGGGCGACGCTCTTCGTGACGATGGAGCCGTGCAAGAGTCACGGCTCGACGCCGCCGTGCACGGATGCGGTGCTCGCCGCGGGAGTTGCGAAGGTCGTTGCAGGCTCGCTCGACCCCAATCCCGAGGCGGGCGGCGGGCTGGAGGTCCTGCGTGCTGAGGGCGTCGAGACGGAGCACGCGGACTCGGCGGCGGCGCGCGCGCAGAACGAGGCGTGGCGCGTCTGGATCGCCGCCGGGCGTCCGTTCGTCATCCTCAAGCTCGCGCTCACCCTCGACGGGCGGGTCGCGGTGCCGGACACGCGCTGGGTCAGCGGCGAGGAGTCGCGGCGGCGCGTGCACGAGCTGCGTGCGCAGGTCGACGCCGTCGCGGTCGGGATGGGGACGGTGCACGCGGACGACCCGCAGCTGAGCGCCCGCGACGTCGATGCGAGCCGGCAGCCGCGGCGGCTCGCATTCGGCGCGGGGCCGCTCCCGGACGGATCGGAGCTGGAGTTGCGCACGGGTGCGCTCGAGGTCGAGCTGGCGGCGCTTGCGGCGGAAGGAGTGCAGTCGGTGCTCCTCGAGGGCGGCCCGACTCTTGCCGCCTCGTTCCTGCGCGCGGATCTCGTCGACAAGGTTCTGCTCTTCGTCGCGCCGAGGATCGCCGGCAACGGTCCGTCCTTCGCGCCAGAGCTGTCCGCACCCGTCGAGCTGAAGCGCTTGCAGGCCGAGCAGGTCGGTGAAGACCTCTTGCTGAGTGGCTATGTCCACGAGCCCTGAGCACTAGAGCCGCACGGTCCGCGTGGCGTGGCGCTCGAGCTCGTCCAGGCGTGCCGTCTCCGGTCGTCCAAGCGCCACGACGAGTGCCGACATCTCAGGGAGCTCGGTCGCCACGAACTCGAGCAGCAAGATCGACGCTTCGTCAGCTGCCTGGAGGTCGTCGAGCACGAGCAGGAGTGGTTGCGCGGCGGTTTGGTCGCGGAGTGCCTGGGTCACCGCTTCGAAGAAGCGGAACTGCCCTGCCGGCTCGTCCGAGCTCGCGGGCGGCAACGCGTCGCGCAGCGCCTGGGTCCACGGCCAGTAGGGAGGTGCGCCGCCGCCGGCCCAGCCGCGGCCCCAGAGGATCCG